>DATFGD010000601.1:0-5485 GCA_035249725.1 Burkholderiales bacterium | reverse complement strand
GCAATAAGCGCCCCCTTGGGCAGTCCCGTCGATCCCGAGGTGTAGATGTTGTAGGCCAGGTGCTGCGGTCGCACCCCCGTTTCGGGTGCCGCGACCACGGACGGCCCTGTCTCGGTTTGGCTCTCGAGGAGCAACACGCGGTTCGCCTGGAGCCCCAACTCATGGCGGAGTCGGTCGGTGGTGATGAGCGCGCAAGTCTCCGCATCACCGATGATGAAAGCCAGTCGCTCACGCGGATAACCCGGGTCGAGCGGGAGATACGCTCCGCCAGCCTTGAGCGTGGCGAGCAGAGCGACCACCAGCTCGAGCGAACGTTCCATGCACACGCCGACACAGCGGTCCGGGCCCACGCCCGCCTCGCGCAATTGCCCGGCGACCCGGTTGGCCCACTGGTCCAGTTCGCAGTAGGTCAGCCGCGCATCGCCGAAGCGAACTGCCGGTGCATCCGGCGTGCGTGCGACCTGAGCCTCGATCAGCTGATGGAGACATACTTCGCCCCAGTTGACGTTTGCACGATCGACCCCGGTGGCGAAATGCGTCTTGGTGCCCATATCGTTCATTTCATCCTCATCGAGTCACGGGGAGACCTGCGCCCAGGCGGTAGGTTTTGGGCCACCGTGGGCTGTCAAGGACACCGATCGTGGCTCGCTCCACTGTTTGGCTCTAAATGGTCTGTCATGTAAATACCGTCGCATCAGACCGGCAACCCAATGCGGACCCCGGACACGGCGAAGACAGCCGGACCGCAAACTGGCTTCCCGACGATGCTGCCTTGCCTACGGCAAACCACGTTGCGCCGCGATGGCGAGATGCATGAGCCGACGAGACTATGCGACTTAAAACTAAGGCCTTTTTGGGTTTGCTGCACCCGCGATGGCGCCGCATTGGTAACATCGGAGTTCGGGCGCTTTCAATTGTGCCGGAGGTTACGATGTCCACTTACACCGCGCCGCTTGCGGATATGCACTTTGCGATCAACGAGCTGGCTCGACTTTCCGAAGTCACCGCGCTGCCGGGCTACGCTGAAGTCAACGCGGAACTGGTCGCCGCGGTACTGGACGAAGCCGCGAAGTTTGCACAGGAAATACTCGATCCGCTGAATCGCAAGGGCGATCGGCAGGGCGCGCGTCTGACCGGCGGTAAAGTGGCCGCCCCGGATGGTTTTGCGGACGCGTACCGCAAGTTTGTGGCCGCGGGATGGAACGCGCTTGGCGGGCAGCCGGCGTTTGGCGGGCAGAATCTGCCCCACGTCGTCGCGATGCCGATTCAGGAAATCTGGAACAGCGCCAACATGGCGTTCTGCCTGTGCCCGATGCTCACCACCGGTGTGGTGGAGGCGATGCGCATACACGCGAGCCCGGAGCAGCAGCAGCGGTTCCTGCCGAAACTGACTTCGGGCGAATGGGCCGGCACCATGAACCTGACCGAACCGCAGGCGGGTTCAGACCTCTCCGCGGTCCAAACACGCGCTACGCCGGAAGGCGACCACTATCGGCTGCGCGGCACCAAGATCTTCATCACGTGGGGCGAGCACGACATGAGCGAGAACATCGTGCACCTCGTGCTCGCGCGCACGCCCGATGCGCCTGAAGGCGTAAAGGGCATTTCGCTTTTCATCGTGCCCAAGTTTCTCGTGAACGCCGACGGTACGCTGGGTGAGCGAAACGATGTGAAATGCGTTTCGATCGAGCACAAGCTCGGCATACATGCGAGCCCGACCTGCGTGCTCTCGTATGGGGAGGAAAAAGGCGCGGTGGGTTATCTCGTCGGTGCAGAGAATCACGGGCTGGAATACATGTTCACGATGATGAACCACGCGCGGCTCGGAGTGGGGATAGAAGGGGTTGCAATTGCCCAGCGCGCTTACCAGCACGCGCTCGAATATGCGAAGACGCGGGTGCAGGGGCGCGAGATCGGGCAGCGCAGCGGCGACCGCGTCACCATCATCCATCATCCCGACGTGCGGCGAATGCTCATGACGATGCGCGCGCAAATCGAGGCGATGCGGGCGCTCGCCTACATGGCGGCAGCGGCGCTTGACAAATCGAAGCATCATCCGGACGACAGGGAGCGCAGCCGCCAGCAGGCGCTGGTCGATCTGCTGACGCCGGTCGTCAAAGGCTGGTGCACGGAGCAGGCGGTCGAAATCGCCTCGATGGCGATCCAGGTCCACGGCGGCATCGGCTTCATCGAGGAAGCGGGTGCAGCGCAGTACCTGCGCGATGCACGGATCACGACGATTTATGAAGGCACTACCGGCATCCAGGCCAACGATCTCGTTGGCCGCAAGGTCGCGTTCGAGAAGGGCGCAACGGCCTTTGCGGTGATTTCCGAAATGCGGCGGCTCGATGCGCTGCTCGCGCAGGCGAGTGCCGCTGGTCCCGATTCCCTGCGCGATAACCTGAAGAGCGCAATCGATGGGCTCGATGCGGCAACGCGCTGGCTCGTGGAGACTTATCCGAAAAACGCGCGAGCGGCTGCCGCCGTATCGGTCCCGTATCTCAGGCTGTTTGGGGTCGTTGCCGGTGGCTGGTTGATGGCGCAGGCGGCGTTGATCGCGCAAGCGAAGCTGCGAGGCTCGGACGAGGAGCAGGCGTTTTATGAAAACAAGCTCGTGACCGCGCGCTTTTATGCCGAGCACATCCTGCCCCAGGCGCAATCGCTTGCGCGCCAGGTGACGGGCGGCGCGGACAGCGTCCTCGCGATCGAACCGCAGGAATTTTAGTGCCGCATCGCGTGTTGCCCACCTGGATGCCGGCTCTACCGGTATGAGGTTTCACTTCCACGGAGCCGGTTCATGGCATGGACGCTACTGATCGTTGCGGGACTGTTTGAAGTTGGTTGGGCCATCGGCCTCAAATACACCGACGGTTTCACGCGTCTCTGGCCGAGCGTCTGGACTGCGGCGTCGATGGTCGTCAGCGTCTATCTGCTGGCAGTGGCGGTGAGAACACTGCCGATAGGCACCGGTTATGCTGTGTGGACCGGCGTCGGCGCGGCCGGCACAGCGCTCCTGGGCATCGTGCTGTTCAGCGAGCCCGCGACGATCGGACGTCTCGCAAGCATCGGATTGATCGTTGCCGGTATCGTGGGGCTCAAGCTCGCAAGCTGATCACGCGCACTGAAGGGAGAACAGGATGTCGACACCGCAGACGCTGCATATCGCAAACCCGCTTGCCGAGCGCATCAGGAGTGGCGGACTGGGTCTCACGCTCATGATCCGACAGGCGCGCACAGTGGACATCGCACTGGCAGCCAAAGCCTGCGGATTCGATGGCCTCTTCTTCGACCTGCAGCACGGCGTCGTCCCGGAAGACGTGATCTCGCAGCTTTCCATCGCGGCGATGAGCGCCGGTGTAACACCGCTTGTGCGCGTGCCGGAAAAGGATTACGCGGCGGCGTTGCGCATGCTCGACAACGGGGCGCTCGGCATCATCATGCCCGAAGTCACGACGGTGAAGGACGCACAGGATTCGGTGGCCGCATGCAAGTACCCGCCCATCGGCAATCGAGGCGCCTTCGGCGGCTGGCCGCATTTCGGTTTCCATTCCGTGCCGGCGACCGAGGCGCGCAAGGCGCTCAACGACGCGACGCTGCTCGTGCTGATGATTGAAAGCAAGGCCGCGCTCGACAACATCGAAGCGATCGCTGCAGTACCGGGCGTGGACGTGATCCACATCGGCACCAACGATTTGTCGACCGATCTGGGCCATGCGGGAGAGCTGACTCATCCGGATGTGCTTGCCGCGATCGAGCGCGTGGTCAAGGCATGCCGCGCGCACGGCAAAACCGCAGGGGTCGGTGGATTGACGGGCGGCGATGTCGCGAAGATGCTGACGCCGGTGGTCAAACTCGGCGCGCGCTTCATCACGGCTGCGACGGAATGGAACTTGATGATTTCCGCCGGCACCGAGCGGGTCAAAGCGTTGCGTGCGTTGCCGCTGTAAGACGCGTCTTCGATCCGCCCTGGTACGGCAGCGCGGGCAGCGGACTTTGCGACCGCTACCTGGTCATGCCGTACTTACGTGCCGTTTAACAGGTTCGGTGCGCCGATCTGCAACAGCAATCCGAATTCGTCGGCGAACGTCCAGCTTTCGGTGACCTTTCCGTCGGCGAAGCGCAGGATCGCCGTGACGTGCACGCCGACCCGATTGCCGGTCGGTGGTATGCCGCACAAGCTGCCGCGATGCGTGCCGCTGGTGGAGAACCGCATCCATACCTCATCGCCTTCCGCCATCAGCACTTCGATCCGGTCCGTACGGTCCGGGATGGCGGCGTCCAGGTCGAATTTGAGCCCACGCACGGCACAATAGTCGCGCAGGTGCGCGAAGCCATAGCGAAGCTGGCGAGGACCCGGCGCCCGGCTGCTTGTTGAATCTTTCGAACGCCATGCTGCTGCCGCGATTTTTTTGCGGTCCGGTTCCGAAAGGCTTCCTTTGGCTTCCAGCCGCGTGATCAGGCTCGCGACGTCTTCGCCTTTGTCGGGTACCGGCGGCGCGATGATCTGTCCGTCCTTGCGTTCGGGGAGCTTTGCGCCCATCTGCCGCAGCAGTTCCGCCTCGTCCATCATGAACCAGCCTTCGACCATCCGGCCGTTCACGAGCCGCAGCAGCGCGATTTCATGGACATCGATCCGTTTACCGGTCGGTGGAATACCGAAAAAGCCCCCGGTGTGCGTCGCGGTCACGCGGAAGAGCAAGCCTACACGATCGCCATCGGCGATGACGCGCTCGATCACGTCCACGCGGTCGGGCAGCGCTTTGCGCAGATAAAGCCCCGGATGCGTGAAGTCCTGATCGCGCGCATTGGCTGCGAGATGGAGATTACCGCCGCGTGCGCGATCGTAGCCGGCCGCCAGCACTTGCTTCTCCACTTGCGGCATTTCCGGCGTGCCCTGCGACTTCTTGAAGCGCAGCGCCGCCGCGACATTGCGCGCGAGCTCTCCGGTGCGGTTTTCGTCAGCGTGATTCATGGCTCTGTTCGGTTTGTGGGTTTCGAGGTTTCAGTATAGATTATCGCAGCCTGCATACCCGCCGGTCCGATCCACCCCGAGGAGGCAATATGAGCGCAAGTTCGGTTTCATCTACTGCAGCTGCCGTGCGTTCCGCTGTAACCGAGGCGGCTGCACCGCGCTTCGAAATCGACCCGTGGTGGCCGAAGCCGCTGCCCGACGGCTGGATCACCGGGCAACTGGCGTGCGTGTACGTCGATCACAACGACCGCGTGCTGGTCGTCAACCGCGGCGACATCACGGAGGAGGAGAAGGAGACCTGCATCCGTGCGCCCGCGGTCATGATCTTCGATCTCGACGGCAACCTCGTCGATTCGTGGGGCGACTGGGACGTGCTGCCGTCGACGCCGCACAGCTGCGCGGTCGATCGCGACAACAACGTCTGGGTCACCGCCAACGGCGACGGCATGGTCCAGAAGTACACCTATGACGGGAAGCTGCTGGTGCAGATCGGAACGAAAGGCGTGTTCGACA
>DATFGD010000600.1:0-2356 GCA_035249725.1 Burkholderiales bacterium | reverse complement strand
GCAGGCGGCCCTGTTCGTCGCAGGCTGGTCGACGCTGTGCGCCGCGCTCGTCTCGCCGCTCGATGCGCTGGGTAGCCGGCTCTTCTCCGCGCACATGGTGCAGCACGAGTTCCTGATGATCGTCGCGGCGCCGCTCTTCGTGCTGGCAAGACCGCTCGAGGCGTGGACATGGGGCCTGCCGCATGCCTGGCGCAGTCCGGTAAGTCGCATCGCACACGCGCCGCCGTTGCAGCGCGCATGGACAGCGCTCACGCTGCCCCTTTCAGCGTGGGCGATTCATGCCGCGGCGCTGTGGCTTTGGCACATCCCTGTTTCGTTCAATGCCGCGCTTTCGAACGAGGGGCTGCACGCTTTGCAGCACGCGAGCTTTCTCGCCGCCGCGCTGCTCTTCTGGTGGGCTGTCCTCGGGAAGAGCGGCGAGCGCAATCCCGCCCTTGCGATTGCGCTTCTGTTCACGACGATGCTGCACACCGGCGCGCTCGGTGCGCTCCTTACGTTCTCGCCGTCATCCTGGTATCGCTATGACAACGCGTCGGCGTTCGGACTTGACCCGACGGCTGACCAGCAACTCGGCGGGCTCATCATGTGGATCCCCGGCGGCCTCGCCTACCTTGCCGCGGGGCTTGCGATGGTGTTTCGCCACTATCTCGTCACTGCGGTGGACGACGATACGCCACCACAGCGGAGATTTTCAGGCCCTCAGGTGCCGCGGCCCCACAGACCGCAGTAGCGACGCACGACATGCGCGCGACCCTGCTCGTAGCCGGGCAAGCCCGAATACTTGGATAGCATGACTTCCTTTTCCGCCGGCTGCCAGCACTTGCCATTCCGCGCCTGCTCCTTGACCTCTGCGGACGCATATTGCAGGAATTCCACGAAGTCTTTCACGTCCTTCTTGGTGCCGAGCCGCCCGCCCGGCTGCCCGGGATGGCCCGGGATGAGGCGCTCCCACTCCATCGCGGCGAGTGTCTTGAGCGAGGCTTCCCAGTCGATCGGATACGAGTCGATCATGCCCACACCCGGCATCGAGCCGATCGGGATGAAATCGACCGCGAATATGATTTTTTCCTTGGGCAGCCGCATGACGATCGTGCTGTCGGAGTGATTGAGCCCGATGTAGGTCAGTTCCAGGCTCGTGCCGCCGAGCTGCAGCGTGCGCTTGTTGCTGAAGACTTCGTCGGGCGGCACCGTCGCCGGATCCTTGAGGACCGCGAGGCGCTCCTTGACGCGTTTGTGAGCGATGATCGTCGCCCCCGCCTGCTTGAACGGCTTCCCGCCTGCGATATGGTCGAAGTGGTGGTGGCTGTAGACGAGGTACTTGATGGGCTTGTCGGTCACCTTCTTGATCTCGGCGACATACGTTTCGGCTGCCTGCGGCCGTCCGTAGCTGATCGGATCGGTCGCGATCACGCCGGCCGAAGTGACGACGAACATCGCCTGATGATTGCCGTAGCGGAAGATGTAGACGTTGTCCGTCCCATCGACCTTCTTCGTCTCGAACATGGGGCGCTTCTCTGCGGGCGCGGGGGCGCCGGCGGGCTTCTCGGGCGCGGACTGCGCCCACACCGGCTGTCCGACTGCGGTGAAAACGCCGGCCAATACGATCGCTGCGATTCGATGCATGTTTGCTCCTTTGTGGACGGTATAAACGCTACGGCAAGCTTCGATCGGTAAGCAGGTTAACAACTGCCTGGCCGCCGCTGTGCGTAAACACTGGCTCATACCGCGGTATTCCGCGATCGCGCATGGCTCGCCCTTACGCCGTTTATAATGAGCGCCATCCGACAATCGAGAACGGTAAATGTCCACCACCCGAGAACAAGTCACGTCCATCCCGGCCGTCGAACCGGTCGCATCCCCCCAGAACCTGGAGAAACCGCCGCGCATACTGCGCCGGATGCTTGCGCTGGAGGACTTCGAGAAGGCCGCCCCCCGCTACATTCCCCGCCCGATCTGCGGCTACGTGCTGGGTGGCTCGGAGACCAACGCCTCACTGCGCGGCAATCGCGCCGTCTGGGACGAGATCGCGTTCGTGCCCAAAGCGCTGGTCGATGTCTCCAAGCGCATGCAAAGAACGACGCTTTTCGGCCGCACCTACGATATGCCGTTCGGTCTCGCGCCCATGGGGGGCACCGCGATGGCGGCCTACCAGGGGGACATCGTGCTCGCGCGGGCGGCGGCGGAGGCGAACATTCCGATGGTGCTGAGCGGGGCGGCGGTGACGCCGCTCGAAGCGGTGAGAAAAGCCGGGCCGACTGCATGGTTTCAAGCCTATCTTCCGGGGGACGACGCAACCATCACGCAACTCCTCGAACGCGTAGAGCGCGCGGGATACGACACGCTGGTCCTCACGGTC
>DATFGD010000599.1:0-4943 GCA_035249725.1 Burkholderiales bacterium | reverse complement strand
GCGCGCACCGCGATCCCGGGCAAAGTGCATAAAAGGCGTGATCCGGCCGTACACCATGTCGTACGCGAGTGCGCCCGGGGCAATAGCCGTTTCAGGAAGCGGCGGCATTTCGTCGTTAAGACCGGCTGACGTGGCGTTGATGACGATATCGAATTGCTCGCCATCGAGGTCGGTGTAACCACAAGCCCTGACGCCGCGCGGGGTGAAAGCCGTAACCGTCTCGAAGCGTGCCACCAGCGCCACGGCTTTGTCCGGGGTGCGGTTCGCAACGATCAGGCGGTCGGGCCGCTCACGCAGGAGCGGCTCCATGATGCCGTAGGCTGCGCCACCTGCACCCATCACCAGAACGCGCCGCGCTTCGATCGCGCATTGAAGATTGTGCCGGATGTCGCGCACGAGCCCGATGCCGTCGGTGTTGTAGCCGACGATTTCGCGACCAGGGAATGCGAGCGTGTTCACGGCACCGGCCGCCTGGGCGTAGCCCTCCCGGACAGTGGCCAATGCCCACGCCTCGTGCTTGAAAGGCAGCGTCACGTTCATGCCGAGACCGCCCGCGTCGCGGAACGCCAGCACGGCTGCGCGCATACCTTCGCGCGGCGCGTGCACGGCGGTATAGGAAATATCCTGCCCCGTCTCGCGGGCGAATTCAGCGTGGATGAATGGGGATTTGCTGTGCGCTACGGGATGGCCGACTACCGCGTACTGGTCCGTCATGGACAAAAAGGGCGTCTACTCGGCGATCAACTGGTCCGAGCGCGTGAAGGTCCAGGTGCGCGTTATGCTCAGAATGTCGGTATCGCTCGCGATATCGGCGGGGAACGGCGCATACGGCGCGGAGAGCCTGACGATATGCAACGCCGCTTCATCCAGTATCTTCCATCCCGACGGACGGTTGATTTCCACTTTCTCGAGCGCACCGTTGGCTTTGATCGAAACGGTTACGACGAGGCTGCCGTACGCTTTCTGATCGCGTGCCGCCTGCGGATAGTTCAGCTCACCGACGCGCTCGATCTTGAGCCGCCAGTCCTCGATGTAGCGGGCGAAGCGGAATTCCTGCGTGCGCGCGCCGATAAACTTCCGGCGCGGGCGCTTTTGATAGCTGTCCCAATCCTTGCTGATCTGCGCTTCGAGACGCGCGATCTCCAGACCGCGTCGCACGATCTCTGTTGCCTCGGCTGCAACCGGCGCCTCGCTTTGCGGCTGCGGCACTTGCGGCGGCGCGCTTTCGGCCTCGGGTTGCGGAGCCGGTCGCGTCAGGACCTGGCGGGTTTCACGTTCGGGCTTTTCGACCTTGCGCGTCACAACCGCCTTCTTCTCCTCCTGCTTTTTCTGCTCGCGCGCGGGAAACGGGCTTTTAGCGCGACGCGCCGCATCCGTATTGCCGCCGCCGTCGAGATTCGCCTGGGCAAGCGCGTCGGCCTGAGGCGGCTTGGCGGGAGACTTGGCGTTCACGAGCACCACATCGAGCGGCTGATTGAAATCCGAAAGCGGCTTCTTCTCCGGCATCGTGAACGTGACGGTGCCGATGATGAGCACGTGCAGCGCGATCGAGACCAGTAACGCGAGTTCGATGCGGGTTCGGATCGTGAGCGCCACGAAATGGCGGTCGATCGCCTGGACGCGCCGTTCAAGCTCCGTGATGCGGTGTTCGAATTGAGCGGCCGCGCCGCTCCAGGGTGCGTGCCGGACGTGCCGCGCCCGCCGCGGAAGCGGCACGATCTTCCTGGCTGGTAAGGCCCTCATGCGCGGCATTCTACCTAAGGGTGGATGCGCCTGCACACAAAACTTTTTGCCCTAAAAGGTTGGCCCGACTGGTTAAAGTGGAATCGAAGAATCGGCTGCGCGGTGACCTGCAGCAACCGCTTCATTTTGGTTCTCGAGCCGTCCGCGATACTCGCAGCGCAGCGTAAGCTCCAGGAAGTCGATATCGAGCACGGCGAGTTCCACGCTCACGCCCGATTCCAGGACCGGCAACGACGGAACGCGCAGCACGAGGGGTAATTCGTCCAGCCGGACCAGATTGTCGCGAATCACCCGGCCGGGAAGGACGCTGCGGTTTTCCTGAACGATCCAGTGCAGGCACCAATAGCGCTCCATCGCGCGCTGAAACTCGGCATAGGCTTCATACGTCAGCTCGAAATCTCGCATCGCGGCGAGCAGCGCTTCGTCGCCGGCCTGCAGCGGCGGCGTTTCTCCGCGCGTGAGCGCAATGATCTGGCGCTGATTGAGAAGATCGACGTAACGCCGCAGCGGTGAGCTCGCCCACACATACTGCGCTACGCCGAGTCCTTCATGGCCGGCCGGAACGGTGCTCATCCGCACCTTGCCATTGCCTTGCACGCGGTAAATGGCAGCCGTTGCGCTGTCGGCGAGCTGACGGCCCCACTCGCGGTTGGCGAAAATCATGAGTTCCGAGACCAGCGTGTCGATCGGCGTGCCGCGCTGCCGGCGCGTAATGGCAACGCGATCGTTGTCCACGCGAAAGCTGTATTCGGGCCGCAGCGTAGTTTCCTCGTCGCCGCGCCGTGCACGGGCGAGACGGCTGGAAAAGGTCCATAGCGTGTGCAGCTCGCGCCCGCAAGCATGGTCGATCGCCCCTTCAGCAATCGTCCTTTCGTTAAATTGCGCCTCCAGCGCGTCATGGCGAAGGTTCGCGCTGATGCTAACCCGTTCGAGGCGGTTGAACGTGGCCACGACGTCGAGCTGTGGCGTCGCGTCGATGTAAAGCGACAGCGCCGGGCACGCGCGGTTTTCGGCGAGCGTGTAGCGCCGTATCGCCTCTTCCGGCAGCATGGTGATCTTTCCGCCGGGGTAGTAAACCGTCGAGAGCCGTTCCCGGGCGATCGCGTCGAGGGTCGAACCGGGCGCCACACCCAATCCCGGCGCGGCGATGTGTATGCCGATGCGCCAGTTGCCGTCGGGAAGCGGCGTCAATGAAAACGCATCGTCGATTTCAGTAGTCGCTGCGTCGTCGATGCTGAATGCAGCTGTCTCCGCATCGGGTAGATCGGCCGGTTCGCCAAGCGCGGGCGCGCCAGCAAAGTCAGTGCCGCGTGGAAAGTGCTCCAGGAGAAAACGCTTGAGATGATAATCGTGTGCGGACGGGATGCCCCCACAGCGTTCGATCAAGTGCGCCGGCGTGATCTTGAGCTGCCCGCTCGCCTCTTCCAGCGCCTTCCACTCGATGCTGTTTCTGTCGGGCCGGTACAGAAGCTTGTCCAGTGTGGGCGCGAACTCCGCGGGCAGTCGCGATGCCGTGAGCTGCTCGATGTACGACTGCTTCGCGAGCGCCTGCTGTTTTTTTCGTTCGATGCCGGCGAGTGCAGCCTTGAGTGCGGCCTCGGGCGCAGCCTTGTAGTGGCCGCGCGCCTTTTTGTAGAAATACATGGGCGCGCCATGGAGGCGCAGCAACACGGCTGCCGCCTCTATCGGCTGCGCCGCACGTCCGTAGTATTCGCGCGCCAGCGTCTCGTACGAAAATTCGGCCTCTCCGCAGCACTGCCAGAGAAAATCGACGTCGATTTCGCTCGCCGCTTTCTGGGCCGCTTCCATGAAACCGGCGATCGACGGCGCGTCGAAGCGAAAGAGCACCGCCGATGACTTCACCTTCGAGCGCTTGCCGTGCGGCGCCTCCACCTGCAGCGAGGTATTGTGGTCGGCGAGGATCGTGCCGACCTTGAAAGCGCCTTCTTCTTCGTAAAAAATGTTTTGGCTCACAACGGATGCGGAGGGTGAAGTTGGCCGGAAGGGAAGAAAAAGAAACCGCGCTGACTGCGGGCCGTCAACCCGCTGCATCAACGCGGTTCCAATTATAAGGGATTCGCGCGGTTGCCCCGCGCGTCACACGTTACTTAGCTTCTATGTCGAGGACTTCGTGAACGTCGGTATGGAGTTCGGTGCCGGGGGCGCCGCCCGATGCCGCGTCGCCACTTACGAGGTGGAACTTGCCGTTCACTATCGCTCCAGCCAGACCGTGACGCGGGAACACCATGGGCGGCATGCTGAACCAGGTATTCGTGCGCGGGTCGTATGCTTCCACCGCCCGGAAGGTACGCTGCCAGGGACCACCGGAGCGCTCTTCGCCGCCCGCGACAAAGATGCGCCCCTTGTAGGTATCCCAGGCAACGGCACTGCGTGGTGTCGTCATCGGCGCCTTCAGCGCGCCCCACTGATCGGTCGCCGGGTCATACTCCTCCACGACGTTGGTGTTACTCGCACGCGTGATGAAGGCAGCGCCCAGCCGACCCCCTATGACATAAATCTTGTCGTTCACCATGCCGGCTGCTGCATGGTTCCGTGCGGTTGGCATGGGGTTGCGCGCTTCCCACGTGTTGTTGGACGGATCGTAAACCTCGTTGGTGCTCAGCGCGCGATGCGGGCGCGCGGGGTGGATGTCAACGGCTTTTGAACCGGGATGCACTCCAGCGCCTCCGATTACATAGATTTTTCCCTTGTGAACTACAGCATTCGGAGAACCGCGCTTGCTCGGCATGGGAGCGAGCGCCTTCCAAGCGTCGACCTTGGGATCATATTCCCACGCATTATCGATCGGCTGCCATCCTGGTTTGCCAGCATCGGGGTACTTGAAGCCGCCGAGTACGTAAATCTTTCCGTTCGACTCTGCCAGCGCAACGTGGTGCGACGCCAGCGGCATATTTTTCTTCTTCGTCCACGAGTCGCTTTCCGGGTCATACTCATAAACCATGCCTTTGGGCTTCCAGCCGGGCGCGAGACCGCCGAAAACGTAGAACTTGCCACCTGCTGCCACTCCGTAAAGCTCCTCAGCCGGTTCGGGGAACGGTGCGAGCCTGGCCCACTTCTGCGCGTGAGCGAAAGAAAACAGGAGCAGCGTCATGAAGCACGAGGCAATCACAGTGCGCAATGCGCGGGAAAACGCGTTCATGGAACTTCCTCTCCTCTCTTGGTGTAAAGCACGGACAGCG
>DATFGD010000598.1:0-3133 GCA_035249725.1 Burkholderiales bacterium | reverse complement strand
TGGTGACGAGCGGTGTGCCGCCCCCACCGCCCGCCGCAACCAGATTACCGGGTTTCACCGCGAGCGCTCCGGTGCGCCCGGTGATCGGAGCCTGAATGCGGGTGTATTCGAGCTGAATGCGCGCCTGTTCTGCTGCAGCCTGATTCGCCTGCAGCGTCGCTTCCAGCGACTTGGTGGAGGTGACCGCCACTTCGTATTCCTGCCGCGTGATGAATTCGCGCTTGAGCAGCGGCTCGAGCCGCTCCTGCTGTGCCCGCGCGTTTTCGAGCTGCGCCTTGTCGCGCGCGAGCGCGGCCAGCGCCTGGTTGTATTGCGCCTGATAGGTGCGCGGATCGATTTGCATGAGCTGCTGACCCGCCTTCACCTTGTCGCCCTCCTTGAAGTACACCGCCTGCAGCACGCCATTCACTTGGGCGCGGACTTGCACGCTCTGCTCGGGCTCGACGCTCCCGACCGCTTCGATCACGACTGGCATGGGCTTGACCATGGCACGCGCGACTCTCACGGTGATCGGCCCGCCTCCACCGCCGCGTGCGCCTTTGCCGCCCCCCTTTCCCTTGGCTTGAGTCGGGGCCTCGAGGGCCGCACCGTTCGCAGTCTGTTGCCAGTACCAATACCCACCTCCCGCAACCGCCGCGAGCGCTACGAACAGCACCAGCATCATTAGTCGCTTCATTTTTTGCCGTCCGCCGCCATCCAGATATCGTTCATTCCGACTGCGAAATTGAGCCGCGCCAGCGCCGTGAACCAGCCGAGATACGACTGGATCCGTTGCACGCGCGCGTTGGATTCGTCCTGCTGCGCCGTGATCAGATCGAGAATGCTGCCAAAGCCCGCCTTGTAACGCGCAAGCGTGGCCTGCGCCGTCTGCTCCGCGGACTTTACCTGCGCTTCGGTGTTGGCGATGCCGCTCGCCGCAGTCCGCAAATCGTAATACGCCTGCCACACGTCGAGCTCAGTCTGGCGGTAGAGCGAATCGCGCGCTGCCTCAGCCTGTGCCGCCTGCGCTTCCGCCTGCCGGTGTGCATAAGTGTCGCGAAAACCGGTAAACAGCGGGATACGCACGTTGATTCCGATCGTGTAGCCGATGGCGCTCGGCCGGTCGTCGTGGAAGGACGTTTGCGCCGAACTGCCCGCAATCTCGATCGAGGGCAATCCTGCCTTGGCGACCGCGTTTGCGCTGGCACGCGCCGCACGCGCCTGCGCCTCGGCCGCCACGAGATCCGGACGATTCGCCTTAGCGCGATCGAGCAGCGTCGTCATCGCATCCGTCATTTCCCGAACCTGGGGTTCATCGGCAAGAGTCTGGACGCTAAGTGTGCTCGCAACCGGCAGACCGACTGCAGCGGCGAGCTGGCCCTTCGCTTTTTCAAGGTCGCCCTGACTGCGCGTGAGATTGAGCTGCGCCTGGGCGACCTGAGTCTCGACGCGATAGACATCCGCGATGGTCGCCAGACCGGATTCGCGGCGCTTCTGAACCGCCTCGAGCGCGGTCCGGTTGTTGGTCAGTGAAAGCTCATTGGTACGCACCAGCGCCTCCAATCCCAACAGCGTGTAATAGGCCTGCTCCACCTGCAGCACGACGTCCTGCAGCACGCGATTGTGCGAAAGATTAGCCGCGAGGAGCCGGTATTCTGCCGCTTCGATCTGCTGGTCCCGCACGCCGAAGTCGTAGAGCACATAGCTCAGACTGATCGAGGGGCCGAAGCGCGTCTGCCACGGCGATGTCGCGCCCGTCGTCGCGGATACGGGCCGGGTACGCGTGAGCCCATAGTTCGCGGTCACCTGCGGGAAAAGATCGGCACGCTCGATACCGACCCCGGCCGCGGCTGCGCGCGCCGCCAGCCAGGCCTGTCGCGTCCTCGGATTATTTCTGAGCGCGAATTCGGTCAACTCGGGCAAAGAAAGCGGCGCCGCGGCCTGCAGATTTTGTGTTTGCTCAGGGGCGCTGACAGCGGGCAGCGGCTCCGTCGGCCGCCACAACTCGTGCGGCACGGGAACCGTCCGCTTCTCGATCCCAAATGGATCAAATGATGCCGCCTCACACCGCATGCCGGGTGCAAGGAACGCGAAGGAGACAGCGCCCCACAACGCGCTCCAAGCCCTCCCAGATCGGTGTGTCATCTCGTATTATCAGTATCCCGGACGCAGTAGCGATGCAAAAAGCGGCCCATGATAGCACCAATCTCTGCCGCCAAATCACTGATCAGGTAACGAATTGTTACGGCGCGTGAGCGCCGCGGCAGCTCCTGGCTGCACACGCGTACGGGCGCGCATTCTTATCAACCAATAAAATAAATGGATAAGCGCAGATGGCCTTGCGTGCTAATGTGGGGAATCGAAAACATCGATAAGCGGCTATCCCGGAGTGGCTTGTGTCGAGGCTGGTAAATCCCCACGGCGGTGGAGCGCTCAAGCCACTGCTGCTTGAGCAACAAGCACTCACCGAAGAGGCGAAACGGGCGCAGTCGCTCTTGAAAGTGCCCTTGACCTCCCGTGAAAAGGGCGATCTGATCATGCTGGGCGTCGGCGGATTCACACCGCTCGATGGCTTCATGACGCACGCTGACTGGCGCGGCGTATGCGATGGGATGAGGACCGCCGATGGCCTTTTCTGGCCGATTCCCATCACGCTGTCGGGTACAGACGCGCTCACCCGTTCGATTCGCGAGGGCGCCGACGTCGCACTCATCGATACGGAAAGCGCGGAAACGCTCGCTACGATGACGGTCACGGAAAAGTACCGTATCGACAAGGCGCACGAATGCCGGTCCGTATTTCGCACAACCGATGCCGAGCATCCTGGCGTGCGCATGGTGATGGCACAAGGGGAAGTAAACCTCGCCGGACCCGTACGCGTGCTCTCGCAAGGCGGCTTCCCGGAAAGGTACGTGGACCTCTTCCTCACGCCCGCGCAAACGCGTGGTGTATTCGAAGCCAACCAGTGGTCCACGGTCGCCGCGTTCCAGACACGAAACCCGATGCACCGTTCGCACGAATATCTCGCTAAGGTCGCCATCGAAGTATGCGACGGCGTGCTGATCCATTCGCTGCTCGGTAATCTCAAGCCGGGTGATATACCCGCGGACGTGCGGACCAGGGCGATTGCGGCGCTCATCGACAAATACTTCGT
>DATFGD010000597.1:0-5186 GCA_035249725.1 Burkholderiales bacterium | reverse complement strand
TGTCGCGCTTCCGCCGAATCGCCTGCCGGACCCGGACCTCGCGCACGCCGAACGGCATGAGATCGTGTTTCAGGGTGGGGCGATGGGCACGATCCGCGATGCGTTATACGACGGCGAACGCACCAGCCTCGCACGGCTCGTCCGGGAACATCACCTCGCGTGGACCGTCAACGGCACTGCGGTGAAAGGGCATGTGCACGCACCGCTACTCACACTGCGGCGTGGGCGATCCTACGTGCTGCGCCTCAGGAACGACACCGCGTGGCATCATCCCATGCATTTGCATGGCCACGTGTTTCGCGTCGTCGCGCGCAATGCAGCACCGACCGCTCATCGCGAGTGGCGCGACACGGTGCTCGTCGCACCGCGCGAGCGCGTCGATATCGCTTTCGTCGCCGACAATCCGGGCGACTGGATGCTCCACTGCCACGTGCTTGCGCATCAGGCGGGTGGGATGACGACGATGCTGCGCGTCGCTTGAGCAGGAACGATCGATCCATCGTCAAAGAAGAAGAACAATGGAAGCACGACAATCGCGCTGCGTCCCACTGAGGGACGCATGAAGCAAGGCGGCTATTCCACGCACGTTCATCGCGCGCGGGATTGGGTGCTGCTCTTCGCGCTGGTCGCGATGTGGGGTTCGGCATTCATGTTCATCAAGATCGCGGTCGCCTACGTGCCGCCCGCCACCATCGCCGCGTGCCGCCTCGTCATCGGTGCGGCCGTGCTGCTTATCGTGGTTCGCGCACGCGGCTTGCGGCTGCCGCCGCTTGCGGGCGTGTGGCGGCAATATGCAGTGCTCGCGCTTGTCGGCCACGCACTTCCCTTTTACCTCATCGCATGGGGCCAGCAGTCCATCGACAGCGCGCTTGCCGGCATCCTCATCTCGGTCATGCCGCTCGCTACCCTGGTGCTCGCGCATTACTTCGTGCACGGAGAAGAAATCACGCGCAGCCGGGCGCTCGGGTTCGTGTTGGGATTTCTCGGCATCGTGCTGCTGATGGGCCCGGACGCGCTCACGGGACTCGGCGGCGCCACGCTGCACCTCGTATCCGAACTTGCCGTGCTCGCGGGCGCGCTTTGCTATGCCGTCAACACGGTCGTCGCGCGACGCAGTGTCAAGGGCGACGTGCTGGTCACTTCGGCGGGTGTACTCCTGATTGCGAGTGCGATCAGCGTTCCGTTCGCGCTGGTGGTCGACCGGCCGTGGACGCTTACACCGGATGCGCTATCGGTTGCCTCGGTGGTCTGGATGGGCGTGGGCCCGACCGGCGTCGCGACGATCTGCTATTTTCTGATCGTCGGGTCCGCAGGGCCCACGTTCATGTCTCTCGTAAACTACATCAGTCCCTGCGTGGCGTTGTTCCTCGGCGTAGCTATTCTCAATGAAGAGCCGGGTCCCAACGCTTATGCCGGCCTGCTGCTGATACTCTCCGGTATTGCCCTCAGTCAGTTGCGTCGAACGCCGCGCGAGGCTTGAAATCAGCGGCTTATCCCCCATCTGTTGCATGTTGGCGCAGGAAATTGGTCTGGCCGGTCTATGACATGAGCCGGATTATCGTGATGTTTTTCACTGAACTGCGCGAACAAAGGGTGTATGGTGGTGTCAACGATACAGGAAGGCGTCACGTTGTTCGTCAGTACCGGCCGATGAGGCGCGAACCATGATGAACGTTATTTACAACAGCGAAAACTACTACGTCGTCGAGTATCCCGCGGAGCACGCGATCGAACTCGTGGACAAACGCTGCGCGCGCGGGACGTTCCTGCAGGGCGACGTGGCCGAACGCTTTGCGCAGTCGATGCAGGACGCGGTCGCGGAGGAAGCGACGGCTGAGCACATCGACGAGTTTCTCGGCGGCTACGAAACGCTGCTCAACCAGCCCCTCGTCTACCACTAGAATCCCGCGTCAGTCGCCGTCGGCTGCCCAGCCCGGCTCTCCCCGATCCAGCAATCGCTTCAACGCCTGCAGGTGCAGTTCGGCCTGCTGGTTCTCGCGCGCCATCTGGCGCGCCGTGAGTTGCGCGATGGGCTCCGGTACCGTCCGGAGCGACTTGCCGGTGCCGGCCGCGAGCACTTGCACCATGCAAGCGCGCTCCAGATAGTAGAGATCGTCGAACGCGGTGGCGACGCTGGGACCGCACACGATCACGCCGTGATTGGCGAGAAAGAGCACGTCAGCATCGCCGAGCGCGGCGCACATGCGCGCGCCTTCCTGCTCATCGAGCGCGAGCCCGTTGTAATGGTCATCGTACGCAACGCGCGCGTAGAACTTCAGCGCGTTCTGGCTCGCCCATTCGAGGCAGCCGCCCTGGATCACGGTGAGCGCCGTGGCATACGGCATGTGCGTGTGCATGACGCAGTTGGGCTGGCGCTGCCCGCGGTGGATCGCGCCGTGAATGAAAAAGGCGGTGGGCTCGACATAGTATCGGCCGGCGACCTTGCGGCCAGACGCGTCCACGACCACCAGGTCGGCCGGTGTCACTTCGGCCCAGTGCAAACCTTGCGGATTGATGAGGAAGTGGCCAGGGCGGCTCGGAATCGCCAGGCTGAAGTGATTGCAGATGCCCTCGCCCAACCCCAGGCGTGCCGCCCAGCGCAGCGCGACCGCAAGATCGATGCGCGCGTCGCGTTCCGGCGCCGTCATGCCGCCCGCCGCCTCGTCCAATCCATTGGCTTCATGGGCGACTTTCTCCTTCAGTTCGTATCATGCGCCGGCATTATGCCTGATGAGCGCGATCACGGCCGGACTCAGCCGTGCGTGTCCACCTGAACAGAGCCCCCGGGGCTCGTCAACCGGCGTAGCCGATGGCGCGCGAGATGCTGTCCGCGGTCGTCTTCACCTGGGCGGCCCACGACTTGTTCAGCCGGTCCGACGGTGCGGATACCGAGAGACCGGCCACCAGACGGCCCTCATCGTTGTAGATTCCAGCGCCGATACAGGAGACGCCCTTCTCCGCTTCCTCGTTATCGAGCGCATAGCCCTGGTTGCGGATTCGCTCCAGCTCGCGCGCGAGACGTTCCCCGTCCGTCAGCGTGTGTTGCGTGTACTTGGGAAGCCCCGTGCGCTGCATGTAATGCAGCCATTTCTCGGGTCCGTCATCCGAGAGGAATATTTTCCCCACCGCAGTAATGTGCAGCGGTGCGCGGGCGCCGATAATCTGGACCACGCGCATCATCGAGTTGCTCGCCGCGGTGCGCTCGACGTAAACCACTTCATCGGCGTGCCGCACCGACAGGTTCACCGTTTCGCCGAGCTGCTGATGGAGTTTCTGCATGTACGGCAGTGCCACCTGGCGGACACTGATGCGCGTTTTGACGAGGTTGCCGAGTTCCAGAAGGCGGATCCCGAGGCGGTAAGTGCCGGGCTCGACGCGATCCACCAGTCGATTGTCCACCATAACGGCAAGGATGCGGTGGGCGGTGGAGGGATGAAGGGCGGTCCGGAGCGCGAGTTGTTTCAAGTTGACCGGAGCGCCGTGTTCCGCCAGTGCATCGAGCAGATGCATCATGCGCTCGATAACCTGGATCGACGATTTGGCTTCTTTTCCGGCCACGGCGATAGGGATACGCGGGAACGGCCCGATTTTATAGGACGAAATTGGCCCGGACAACCGCAGGCGGAAACCGTTTATCATTGAGACCGGCCCCGAATACCGCAATGCCTCCGTCTTTCTTCAGCGCTGCGCTGTCCACATGGCGTGCCTCGCATGCGCCGCTCCCCGGTGCGGTGGTGGAGAGCGATTCGCTCGACGCGATCGTGAAACTGAGCATCAAGGCGCTGCCCGATGCGCGCACCGCCGATACGCTGGGCACGGAGCGCGAGGGCACGGGCGTCGTCATCGACGATAACGGGCTCATCCTGACCATCGGCTATCTGATGCTCGAAGCCGGTTCGGTGCTCGTTGTCGCGCCCGATGGGCGGGTGTTTCCGGCAAGTGTCGTGGGCTATGACCATGGAACCGGTTTCGGGCTTCTGCGCGCCGCGCCCGGTGTGGCGCGCCAGCCGCTCTTGCTCGGCGACTCATCCGGCGTGCGGGAACTCAATACGCTGCTCCTGGCCGCACATCCCGCGGCGGGCGGCATCTCGCACGCCTGTGTAGTGGCGCGCCGCCGCTTCACCGGGTGGTGGGAATACATGATCGAGGACGCGATCTTCACCGCGCCGCCGCGCTACGAGCACAGCGGCGCGGCGCTGGTGGACGAGGCGGGCCGGCTCGTTGGCATCGCATCCCTTTGGGTCAGCGACGCGATCGAGATGGGCGTCGCATTCCCGGGCAACATGTTCGTCCCGATCGACCTGCTGAAACCGGCGCTCGACGATCTGCTCAAATACGGGCGCCGGCGCGGAGGCGGGCGACCGTGGCTCGGCGTGTACTCGGAAGAAGTCGAAGGCCACGTCGTGGTCACCCGCGTACTGCCCGACGCGCCAGCGCATAAAGCCGGGGTGCGCCGCGGCGATGTGATACTCGGAATAGGCGGCGATTCGATCGGCAGCCAGAGTGAGTTCTACGCCAAGTTGTGGGCAAGCGGCGATGCCGGGAACGAAGTGATGCTGCATATTCTGCGCAACCGCGTGGTGCAGCGATTGAAGGTGCGTTCCGCCGACCGCATGGCGTATCTGCGCCCGTGGCGGGCGTGATCGCCGCTGTGTCCGATCCCTTTGAGCAGAAGGCTATGCGACGCTCGGGCGGCGGGCCGTCCGGGCGATTCCTTTATCGCGACGCGCGCGTGCGACTTGCTTGCGGGACCGGCGTTGAGTGCGGGGCAGGCGCCGCAAGCCGTCGAGATAAAGGTCGATCATCCGGCCCGCTTCCTTCTTGAGCGGCAGGTATCCGGGGTCGAGTATCCAATTCATGATGAGGCCGTCCACGAGCGCGTGCAGCCCTACCGCCGCATGCCGTGGATTGATGCCATGGGCGAGCAATCCTTTCTTTTCGGCGTTGCGCAGGCCGCTTTCGATATGACTAAGGCATTGATCGCGGCCTTCGATGTGCCGCTCGCGCACCGGCAACATCTCGTCCACGTATTCGCACTTGTGGCAGCAGATTTCGAAAACGCGCCGGCACTGCGGGTCGTTAACGACGCGTTCGAGCACGTTGAGCGCGCAGGCCCGGACGTAGACCAGCGGATCGGCCAGCGCGGCGTCCCCTGCGCGTGCCGTCATTTCTTCCATGGGCAGCAC
>DATFGD010000596.1:0-4033 GCA_035249725.1 Burkholderiales bacterium | reverse complement strand
CATCTTCCCCATTTCGTGCGCTTCGTAGGCCTGGTCGAATGAAAAGCGCTGAGCGATGACGGCACTCGGCACGCCTGCCGCCTGAGCCCAGGCGTCGAAGACCCGGCTGAAATCGATATCGATAACGATGTTGCCGAAATCGAAGAGCAGCGCGTCTACCGTGGAATGCGAAGCAGGCACGCTAAATACGTTACCCCCTAAAACCGCTCCAGGCAATTTGCCGAGCTCACCTGAGCACGCCTTTCAACCTTGGTTGTCCGCATTGTGGAGCGGCGCCGCACTGTGTTGAAGTCGATGCGGTGCTTTGTTAGCATCTTCCGCACACAGATCTCAGCGCGCTGCAACAAGTAACGCCTCGGACGCGCGCCCGTACGGATGTTCCCGGGAGGAGTGCAAATGCCGAAGACGACCGGCCCGCGTTTTGTCGCCGACGCGCTGCGCGGATACGGCGTTACGCACATCTTTTTCGTGCCGCAGATGCTGCTCGAAACGCTGACCGCGATGGAAGGCATGGGCATCCGCCGCGTCATGACCCACGGCGAGCAAGCGGCGGCGTACATGGCGGACGGCTATGCGCGTGCCACCGGCAAGCCGGGTGTCTGCATGGCGCAGCACGTCGGTGCCTCGAACCTCGCTGCTGGACTCAAAGACGCCTACCTCGCCTGCTCGCCGGTGATCGCGCTGACCGGTGGGCCCGCGCCGCTCGCACGCCACCGCCACGCCTATCAGGAGCTCGAGGACTTCACGCAATTCGAGCACACCACCAAGTTCAATGCGCACGTCGATCATGTTGCGCGGCTGCCGGACATGCTGCGGCAGGCGTTCCGCGAGGCGACGACGGGTTGTCCCGGTCCGGTGCATCTCCAGATTGCGGGCCACCATGCGGAATCGGTAATGACTGAAGGCGATCTCGAACTTCGAATCGAAGAGCAGCACCAGCGCGCACCGGCGTATCGGCCGGCAGCAGATCTGTCCTCGGTCATGGCGGCATTGCATGCGCTCGACGCGGCAGAACGGCCGGTCATCGTCGCGGGCGGCGGCGTGGCGTGGTCCGGTGCGCAAGCAGAAGTCGTGGCGCTCGCTGAAAAATTGCAGATACCGGTTGCGACTTCGCTCAATGCGAAAGGCACGATACTCGATACGCATCCCCTCGCGGTCGGCGTCGTCGGAACGTATTCGCGCGCGTGCGCCAATCGCACGGTGGGCGAGTCCGATCTCGTGTTTTATATCGGCAGCCACACCGGCGGACAGGTCACGGCGCGCTGGCAGGTGCCGCGGCCCGGCACGCCGGTCATCCATCTCGACATCGACGCGAGTGAAATCGGGCGCAACTATCCGACGAAAGTCGGACTGCTCGGTGATGCGCGTACCGTTCTGCGGCAGATGATCGATGCAGCCGGCAGCGTGAAATCTGCGGGTCGCGCGCCGTGGCTCGCCGGCGTTCGTGCGCTGGTGCAGGAATGGCGTGAGTCGGTCGCCGCGAACGTCAATTCCAACGCGGTGCCGATGCGGCCCGAACGCGTTTGCCGCGAAATCTCGCGCGCGCTGCCCGAAGGCGGTGTGCTCGTGTGCGATACCGGCCACTCCGGCATCTGGTGCGGTGCGTTGGTCGATATCACCCGGCCCGGGCAGCGGCTCATCCGCTGCGCCGGTTCGCTCGGCTGGGCGTTTCCCGGTGCGCTCGGCGTCAAATGCGCGCTGCCCGATACGCCGGTGGTATGCTTCGCGGGCGACGGCGGCTTCTACTACCATCTCGCGGAACTGGAGACGGCTGCGCGTTACGGCATCAATCTCGTCGCGATAGTCAACAACAACGGCGCGCTCAATCAGGAAATCCCGCACTTCGACAAAGCGTACGGCGGCGATCCCGATGAGCGAGGGCGCGAGATGTGGGGGTTCACGCCGGTTAATTTCGCGAAGGTCGCGGAGTCGCTCGGATGCGTGGGGATGCGCGTCGAGCAGCCGGATGGCGTTGCGCCTGCGCTGGAGAAGGCGCTGAAGATGAACCGCCCGGTTGTGTTGGACGTGGTGACGGATCACCGCGCCTTTTCGCCGAAGACGTGGACGGGTTGACCACCCCGGCGCTTCACGCCACCCCTCCTCATCGGAGGAGGGGAGTAGCATCCGGCGCTTCGCGCCACGCGAGGGGGAAGACCGCTTTTTCCCCTCCTCCGATGAGGAGGGGTGTCAACTGTGTTGACGGGGTGGTGAACGAGATGCTCGCTATGCGAGAAGATACACCGCAACATTGGAGGAGTGATTGATGCACGGATCGCTGGATGACCTGAAAATCGAAGTCGACATGCTGACGCCGGAAGGCGAGCGCATCGTCGGCAAGAACCCGCCGCTCGACATCATCGCGCGCGACATCATCTTCGGTGAAGGGCCGGTGTGGGACAACCGCGCGAAGCAGCTCTACTTCACTGACATCATTGGCGACACGATCTGGAAGTGGAAGCCGAAAGGGGGGCTCGAGGCGGTGATGATGCCGTCGGCCAAGGCGGACGGGCTCGCGCTCGACCTCGAGTACCGCGTCCTCGTCGCAGGCTGGGGCGGGCGCACGGTGTTCCGCATCGAGCAGGACGGCTCGCGCACGCTGCTCGCCGACAAGTGGGAAGGCAAGAAGCTCTCCAGCCCGAACGACATCATCGTCAGCAAGGACGGTGCGATCTGGTTCACCGACCCGGTCGGTGGTCTCCTCAACGTCGGCATGGTGCACGAGGACCTCCAGCGCTACAACGACAAGCAGCCCGTGTTCCGCATTTCTCCGGACGGCAAGAAGATGGCGCTGGTCACCGACGAGATCGTCTATCCCAACGGATTGTGTTTTTCGCCGGACGAGAAGCTGCTCTACGTAAATTGCAGCCGCGAGCGCTTGATCCGGGTGTACGACGTGAAGCCTGACGGCAGTTGCAATGGCAAAGGGAGACTTTTCTTTCAGTACGGCGGGCCGGAGCGCGGTGTGCCGGACGGCATGAAGTGCGACATGGAGGGCAACGTCTATTGCACCGGCCCGGGCGGCATTTACGTGCACGACCCGGCGGGCAAGGTGCTCGCGCGCATCCGCACGCCGGGCCACCATCCTACCAATTTCGCGTGGGGCGACGACGACTGGAAATCCCTCTACATCACCAACATCGGCTCGGTGGTGCGCACGCGGCTCAACATTCCCGGCGTTCCGGGACGGTGATGGAGGAAGAAATCATGGCGTGGAATTTTGAGCTTGTAGCCGGGCCGTACAAGGGACGCACCGGCGGACTCGCATGGGACGGCAGCGGCATGCTGTTCAGCGCGGTGCAGGAAGAGCAGATCCTGCGTTTCGACCCCGGCAGCGGAAAGACCGAAGTGTTCCGCAAGTACACCGGCCGCACGAACGGCATCGCGTTTGCCGCGGACGGCACCCTCTACGGCGCGCAGGAGGGCGGCAGGCGCATGGTGCACTTCCGCAAGGACGGATCGACCGGCGCGCTGCCGGATCTTCTGGACGGCAAGCATCACAACCAGCCGACCGACGTCATCGTGGACGGCAAGGGGCGCGTGTGGTTCGCCGACGCGTACAACGCGCAGGTGCCGTACGGCCCGCCGGTGTACCCGATGCTCGATCATGCGTCGGTCTTGCGCTTGCAGCGGGCGAATGATGGCTGGCGGCTCGTGCGCATGACGCACGATACCTCGGGCCCGCGCGCCATCCTGCTCTCCGCCGACGAGACGACGCTCTACGTTGCCGACGGCGATGCGGAGCGCGGCAATCTGCAGCGGCTCTGCTCGTACCCGGTCAAGCCGGACGGTGAACTCGGGCACGTCAAGGTGATGATCGATTTCGTCGTCGTCGAGCGCGGCATCGAAGGCATGTGTCTCGCGAGTGACGGCAATATCATCGCGTGTGCCGGCTGGAAAAAGGCGGGGGTCGGGCCGATGGTCTACGTCATCTCGCCGTCGGGAACCATACTCGAATCGCATCCCGCGCCGGCCGACATGCCGATGCGCGTCGCGTTCGGCGATGCGGGGTTGGCGAGTCTTTATCTCACTGCGG
>DATFGD010000595.1:0-3234 GCA_035249725.1 Burkholderiales bacterium | reverse complement strand
AAGCCGATGCTTTAGTGGGACGTGCCAGTCGGAGATGGGATGCGTTATGCAAGTGCTCGCGCATTCCACGCAGCACCCGAAACTCCCGCGAGATTACCTGATCTTCGCGAGACCGAGTTCGGTCAGCACAGCCTTGTACTCGGCGTATTCCTCGTCGAGTCTCTTGCGCGCGGCTTGCGCGTTCGCATAGCCGTTCACCCAGAAGTTCGCTTCGAGGTCTTTCTTCCACTCATCGGACTGAGCCAAGGCAGCAAAGACCTTGTCCCAGTAGGCGATCTGCTCTGCCGTCATGCCCTTCGGCCCCATCAGCCCGCGCCAGCTCGAAGAATCCGCCGGCACGCCCTGCTCGCGCCATGTCGGCACCGAAGCGAAATCGCCCCACATGCGCGTCGGCGCGGAGATGGCGAGGGTGCGCAGCTTGCCGGTGCGCAGATGCGCCACCATGTTGCCGAGCCCGGTGTTGATCACGTCCACGTGGCCGCCCAGGAGCGCAGTGGTCGTCGCGGCGCCGCCCGGAAACA
Source organism: Burkholderiales bacterium (assembly GCA_035249725.1). Classification (GTDB taxonomy): domain Bacteria; phylum Pseudomonadota; class Gammaproteobacteria; order Burkholderiales; family SG8-41; genus DSOT01. Next base: position 2,713 of record DATFGD010000595.1, on the reverse strand, counting down.
CCGCTGTCTTGAGCCGCTTGATGTCGACGCCGCCGGCACGCAAACAGGTTGTGAGTGTGGTGTGATTGCCACCACCCAGGCTCGTCGAGACGCCGAAGCTCACGGATTGCGCATCCTGTTTCAGGCGCGCCACGAGATCGGCGCCACTTTTGATCGCGGACTCGGCCCGCACGTTGACCCCGAGATACTCCTCGAAGAGCATTGCGAGCGGCGTGAATGCAGTGTGGTTGTAGGGGATAAGCCCCAGAATGTGATTGCTGATCGAACCCGTGGTCGCGATGATGATGTAGTGTCCGTCGCCCGGATGCTGATTGAGATAGTTCAATCCGATCGTTCCGCTTCCACCGGGCTTGTTCACGACGTTTACCGGCACGTCGACCAGTTTGTTCTGCGCGAGGATTTTCGCGACGAGCCGCGCGGTCCGATCCGTCGTCCCCCCCGGGCCGGAGGGCGCGATGATCTCGACCGGCTTGTCCGGCTTCCACTGGGCAAGCGCAGGCAGCGCTGCGCAGAATAACCAGGCCGGTAAGAACGCAATCGCTGCCCGCTTCATCTTTCCTCCATGCTCGCAATTGGATCAATCCGATGATATCACTGCGCACCAGCGCCAAAGCGATATACTTGCCGCCATGGCCATGACGGCAGCAGAAAAAATCCTCGCGCGCGCCGCAGGTCTGCGCGAAACCCATGCCGGCGACATCGTATATCCGGTAACCGATCTCGTCATCATTCATGACGGCGTGGTGATGGGTGCAAAGCAGGAACTCGACGCGGTCGGCATAGATCGCCTGTTCGATCCCGAACGCGTCTTCATGGTGACGGACCATGACGTGATCTACACCAGCGATCGCGCGGCAGCGCGCGGCGCCTTCAACCGCAAAGCCGCGCGTGCGTGGGGCGTCAAGCATTTCTACGACGCGGGCCAGGGCGGCCACGGCCACATTTTTCCGATGGAGCGCGGATTCGTCCTGCCGGGCATGTTTTATTTCGACAACGACCGGCACTGCACCAACGCCGGCGGCATCGGCGCGCTCGCAATACGCGTCGGCACCGAAATTTCCCGGGTTCTCGCGACGGGAACGGTGTGGACGATGGTGCCGCGCACGGTCAAGCTCACGATCAAGGGGAAGCTCAAGCCGGGCGTATACGCGCGTGATCTCGGTTTTCAGATCGGAAAGCGCTTGCAGCCGGGCGGAGAGTTCGGCGTGGACATCGATTACCGCGTGCTCGAATTCGCCGGAGAACTCGATCAATTCAGCCTGGCCGCGCGCGTATCTCTCTGCAGCACGCCGACGGAATTGCGCGCCATAGCCGTCTTTTTTCCGCCGTCCGATGAGATCGTGGACGCAGCACGCAAGCGCGCGCAACGCGCCTTCACCCCAGTGCATCCGGACGTCGACGCCCGCTACGACGCCGAAATCGAAATGGACGTCGGCGGACTGGAACCGCAGGTGGCCCTGCCGGGCGGCCCGCACAAGGCCGTCGATCTCGCGGAAGTCGCCGGCACGCGCGTCGATCACGCCTTCATCGGTTCGTGCGGCTCCGGCATGTACGACGACCTGCTCGCAGCGGGAAATATCCTGCGCGGTCGCCGGCTCGCCCCCGGCGTGCGCCTCATCGTCACACCGGGTTCGGAAGATTCAACACGGCGGATGCGGCGCGATGGCCTGTTCGACGTCTTTCACGACGCCGGCGCGATGGTGATGCCCGCCGGTTGTGGAGTGTGCGCAAGCGGACGCACCGGTCTCGTCCATTCGGGCGAGGTTTCCATCTCGTCCGCAGTGGCGAACGGCGCAGGCCGCTTCGGCGCGAAGGACGCAAAGCTCTACCTGGGCAGTCCGGCAACGGTTGCCGCGTCCGCAGTGACCGGCCGCATCACCGACCCGCGCGAATTCCTCTAAACGCGTTGATTCTCCTGATCATGAATTTTTCCGCGCTGGTGTAAGCCGCACTGGCTTCCCGCTTGCGACAGCGTGCTCGATCGCGAGCGTTACCGCGAGGTTGTTCCGCGCCTCCTCCGCCGTTGTAAGCGCACACGGGCGGCCGGTCGTCAGATGATCGAGCCACGCTCGCGTTTCGTTGGCAAGCGGCCCCCAGAAATCGCCTTCCGCCCAGTCGCCCGGCGCGGAGCTCCCGAGAAACGCCATGTTGACCGTGTGGTCGGGAATATAGATATGCGGGATGCCACGCTCGGTGTAGAGCAGCTGATCGAGGTGGTCGTCGTCGATGATGAGCGAGCCTTCCGTGCCGAGAATTTCGAAGCGCCCGCTGTAACCGAGCGAAGGATAGCGATCCGGCAGCGCGAAACTCACGCCGAGATTGACGATCGCGCCATCGGCGAGCCGCAGAATCGCCCATGTCACGTCATCGCAGCTGTAGCCGCGCGCGCGAATCGCGCCCGCCTGTCCCCATGCCGAGACTTCCACGACCGGAGTGTCCGGCACGTACCAGCCGAGCAGATCGACGTAGTAGGTGAGCGAATCGACAACCGGCGTCGCACCCGGGTTGCGGTCCAGCATCTGATACACCTGCGCCCGTGTGTTATAGAGCCGCGCCGACACGCCGACGATCGTTCCGAGCCGCCCGCGCCTGATCTGCTCTTTCGCGGTGAGATAGCGCCTTTTGAAGCGCCGGCTGTATCCGACGCGCAGGCTGCCCCCGCTCGTCTCGAGCGCAGCGAGTATGCGACTCGCGTCTTCCAGTTCGAGCGCGA
>DATFGD010000594.1:0-4888 GCA_035249725.1 Burkholderiales bacterium | reverse complement strand
AGCTTGTCGAGATAGTCGGTGCCTTGCATGTTCTGCCGGTGTATGCGCAGCGCCGTGCGCAGATCGTTCAGCACCTTTTCGTCGCCTTCCAGATTTTCGAAGGCGGCGACCGGAATGGCGAGCGCGTCGTTCCAGTAATCGTCGAAGCTGTGCGACAGTTCGCGCGCGATCGGCCCGGCCGCGAGCAGGTCATAGTCGCCGAATTCGAATTCGGGTTTCGCCTGGAAATATTCGTTTCCCACGTTGCGGCCGCCCACGAGCGCGATGGTGTTGTCGGCGACCATGAGCTTGTTGTGCATCCGGTACTTGAGCCGCGGCGCGCTGACCACAAGCTCGATGTAGCGCAAGTACGAGTTCTCCCCGCGATAGGCAAACGGATTGAAGAGGCGAACTTCGATCTTCGGGTGGGCGTCGAGCGCAAGCACCAGGCTCTTGTGCACCGCTCCATGGTCATCGAGCAGCACGCGCACACGCACCCCGCGTTCCGCCGCGCGCAGCAAGGCGCCGCTCAAAAGCTTGGACGTTTCGTCCTGGTGGTAGATGTAGTACTGAACATCCAGCGTCGCGGTCGCCGCGTCCGCCATCTGCATGCGCACGAGGAAACCATCGAGGCCGGAGGGAAAGAGTCGAAAGCCGGACTTGCCGGGATGGGCACGACCGGCGATTGCAATGGCGGCACCGAGCCGGGTCTTAGCAGGATCCTCGAGCGCCGTGGAAGGCGATTTGGGAAAGTCGGCGCCCGGCGGGAGCGATACGCACCCACCGAGCAGCGCGACAGCAAGCGCGGTAATAAGCGCGCGCAGTACCATGACAGGGGATGCCCGAATCGCGGGTTGGCGTTCGGGGCATCACGCCCCGACCCCAGCGCACGCGTCAGCGCGCTCTCAACCGGCCGGCGCCCAGTGCGCGCCTCCGGCTGTCCAAACGCGCGCCAGATCAGCGCCGGGTAGCGGACCCAGCCTGGACGGTGAGCGCGTTCGTGACCGAACGTACGCCGTTAACGGAGCGTGCGATTTCTTCCGCGCGGCGCTTCTCGGCTTCGCTGTCCACGAAACCGCTCAGGCGGACGTTGCCCTTATTCGTGTCGACGTTGACCTGCATCGCGCTGACGGTCTTGTCCGTCGCGAAGGCGGTCTTCACCTTGCTCGTGATCGTGGCGTCATCGACGAACTGGCCGGTTTTGGTGCCGGCGCCGGCACAGCCTGCGAGCACCACCGCGAATACCGCGGCCATCACTACCGAAAACATATCTCTGAATACGTAAGTCTTCGCTACCATGGGTTTCTCCTCTTTGAATACCGAAAGGACCACTCGGGAAAGTCTGATTCAGCGACATCGGTACATGCCGTTGAAATGACTATTCGTCCGACAACATTACTTCCGCATAAGTTCTGCGCTGCACCGCTGTGTTGGAGGCGGGGAATTAAGGGCTCCTGATGTCGCCCGCTTGCGACATCGCGATGCGCAGCGAATCAGGCGATTAGAGGCCCGATGGAAGGGCGCGTCGCGTGCAGGCGACAATCCGACGGTCATGCAGACGCACGTTTATGCGTCCGCCGCAGCAAGCGCCTGCGGTTGGTACGGGTGTTGCTTTTCGTTGGTCTAACAGCGGATTGTTCGACCGCTTCTCCAGCCATCCGGGCCCGGGTTAACCGCGGCACCGGGGAGTCGCCTTCCTTCTATCCCTCCTCCTCCTCCCTCCGAGGAAGGCGGCTTTATTACCCCGCAGGACTGCTCCTGCGGGGTTTTTTTGTACGCGGCTACGTCGGCTCGCGCGCTGCTTTGCTGGCACGGCCGCGGGCGAGCATGCATTCGGTGTTCGGGACGTAAAGCAGGTGCGCGATCTTGCGTGCGTAATGATCTTCGTACGGATCGAGCTTCCCATCCGCGTACGCGATCCGCCACAGGTGCTCGATGAGCAGTATGCGCCGCGGCAGATCGAAATCGCGCTTGATCGCGGAAACCGGTCCGTAATACGAGGTCAACTGGCGCGCCCGCCTCGCGCCCTCGTCCAGAAGAGCGGCACTCTCACTGTCGGAACATCCAAAGAGATCCCCGAGCGCTCTGCGGGCGGCGGCATACTCCTCCGGCAGCTCCTTGAGATCGACGCGGGCGGATTCGTGGAGCAGGCTCGCTGCGGCGAGTTCCAGATGACGCAGCTCATAGCCATGCGGCGTTGCGGTTTCGGAACTGTCGGCGAAGATGCGCTTGAAGGCTTTCAGCATCGCCGGAAGATTATCGCACGTTGGTCGGATCCCAGCAGGTGCGATAGCCCTCGTCGAGCGCATCAAGCTGCGCCATGTCGCCCTCGTCGAGCGCGAAGTCGAAAATGCCGGCGTTTTCTTTTATGCGTTCCGGATGAGACGACTTGGGAATGGCGCCGACGCCCTGCTGCAGCGTCCAGCGGATCATAATTTGCGCCGTGGTCTTGCGATGCTTCGCCGCGATCTTCTTCAAACGAGGATCATGGAGCTTCTGCGCGCGCGCGAGCGGGCAGTAAGCAATGAGCGCGATGCCGTTCTCGGTACAAAAATCGAGTAACGGACGCTGATAGAGAAACGGATTGAACTCCACCTGATTGACCGCCGGTACGACGTCCGACGAGACCATCAATTCCTCGAGATGCGCGACGGTGTAATTGCTGACGCCAATGGAACGGACAACGCCGCGATTGCGCAACTCGGCGAGCGCGCGCCAGGAATCGTGTCGCTTGCGCGGTTCCGGCCAGTGGATGAGGTAAAGATCGATGCGATTCAGCCCAAGCAACCTGAGGCTCTTCTCTCCCGCCTTGATCGCCGATGCATACCCCTGGTCTGAATTCCAAAGCTTGGTGGTGACGAACACTTGTTCGCGCGGCAAGCCGGATTCCCGGACGGCCCGCCCGACATCGGCCTCGTTTCCGTAAAATGAAGCGGTATCGATGTGGCGATACCCGAGCTTCAGCGCATAATCGACAGCGCGCTTGCACCTGCCGCCGGGGGTGATTTGATAAACGCCCAGCCCCAGCCGCGGCATGGGCACGCCGTCGTTCAGCCGTATGGTGGTGTCAATCGCGGGATTCACGCACTGAGGTTTCTTCGCTATCGCCCCAAACTGGGCGCAGAAGTGGCGTCGTGTAGATCATATATCCAGAGTATCCGCTCGGCACATGTCGAACCGCCAGGATCCCGAGCGACTATGAGGTGATGCACCCGCAAAAGGAGAGAATCATGCCCAGCACCATCCGGCTTCACCGCGTTCTCCGTGCCACACCCGAGCGCGTCTATCGCGCGTTTCTCGACCCCGATGCCATGGTCAAGTGGCTTCCGCCCTACGGCTTTACCGGCAAGGTGGATCACGCCGACGCCAAGGTCGGTGGCACGTACAAGATGTCGTTCACCAACTTCACCACCGGGAAAAGCCACTCCTTCGGCGGGCGGTATCTCGAGATGAAGCCGAGCGAACTCATCCGCTACACGGACAAGTTCGACGACCCGAACCTGCCGGGCGAAATGCAGACCACCGTGACCCTGAAGAAAGTGTCGTGCGGGACCGAATTGAGCGTTGTGCAGGCAGGCGTACCCGACGTCATTCCCGCCGAGGCGTGCTATCTCGGGTGGCAGGAGTCGCTCGCGCAGCTTGCGAACCTGGTCGATCCCGAGATCCCGGATCAATAGCGCTTCGACTCCGCGCTTGCGCGCTACGCTCAGCGCGAACGGCTAGTTCGCATGCGCTTGGGGCGGCGCACGGCGCGCACTTTGCCGCTTGGACCGCCGCCCGCGTAAAACACGTCGGCGCCATCGGACTCGAGTCCCGACACACCGACGCCTTCGGGCATGGTGAGGCGGGTCAGAACCTTGCCGCTCTCGGGATCGATGTGGCGGATCTCGCTCTGGTCGTCCTCCCACGTGCCGTGCCAGAGTTCGCCGTCCACCCACGTCACGCCGGTAACGAAGCGGTTCGATTCGATCGTGCGCAGGATCGCGCCGGTCTCAGCGTCGATCTGGTGGATCTTCCGGTCGCGGTACTGTCCGACCCAGAGCGTGCCCTCCGCCCACGTCAGGCCCGAGTCATTGCCCTTGCCGGGCGCCGGAAGGGTCGCGACGACCGCGCCCGACGCGGGGTCGATTTTTTGAATGCGCTCATCGGCGAGCTGATAGAAGTAGCGCCCGTCAAAGGCCGTGCCGGCGTCGGCGGCGACGTCGATGGCGCGCACCGCCCGGCCGCTCGACGGGTCGATCGCGCGGAGCGCATCGCCTGCGGCGAACCAGACCTGCGTGCCGTCGAACGTCACGCCATGCACGTTTGGGGAATCCGAAAACGGGCCGTATTCGCGTACGATTTCGGCTGCCTGCACGCCAGTCGTTGCGTCGTCATCTCTTACTCGGTCCATGTGTTCTCCTTTCCGTATGTTGCAATCAGCTTAGCTCATGCCGGAAAGCGCAGGGAGTAACAATGTCGTCGCGAATCCGCTTACCGGTGCGGTGAGCCAGCGGCGCGCCCGGCCTCGACCGAGCGCACGCACCTTGCCGGACGCCTCGAGGTCGCCGAGCGCGCGCTGCAACGTTCGCTGGCTCGCCCCGAGCGCCAGAGCGAGCGCCGACGTGGACCACGCTTCGCCATCTGACAAGAGCGCGAGCACCGCAGCGTCCGGGCTCTCGATCGGCGGCGCCAGAACCCGCACTTCGCCCGACCGCGGCACAAGCGCGAAGCCGCCGATCGTCGCGCGCACATCGGCCAGCGGGCGCAGTTCCCTGCGCAGGCGGCCGATCTCCACGCGGAGCCGCGCGCGATGCGACTCGTTTATGCGCCGCGCACGGAACGCACGCTCGCAGAGCATCTCGCGGGTCGCCTCGCCGGGCCATGCTTCGCCCAGCGCACGCAAAAGCGCGAACAGAATTCGGCGTCG
>DATFGD010000593.1:0-12796 GCA_035249725.1 Burkholderiales bacterium | reverse complement strand
GGCGCGTCACGATGTGGTGCAACACGCAGACCGCCTTTCTCGCACGCGGCCGCTATGCCACTGCGCTCGGCGTGCCGGAGTCGCAGGTGCGCGTCATCCAGACCGAAGTGGGCGGGGGCTTCGGCGGCAAGTCGGGCGACGACAACGCGTCGGTCATTTGCGCGATTCTTGCGCGCATGAGCGGCCGCGCGGTCAAGCTCCTCCACACGCGGGAAGAGGAGTTTCTCGCGAGCCACCCGCGCATGCCGATGCGCTACTGGGTTCGGCTCGGCTTCTCGCGCGACGGTCGGGTGCGTGCGAAGGAAACGAAGATGCTCGCCGACAACGGCGCCTATACCGGAAAGTCGCAGGCGATACTCGGTGCAGCGAGCGTGCGCCACGACGCGCTGTACAAGTATCCGGCGGTGCGCGGAGATTCCACGCTGGTTTACACCAACCTCGTGCCGACCGGCGCATTCCGCGGCTTCGGCAATCCTTCCGCGGACTGGGCAGTGGAACAAGCCTGGGATCTCGCCGCAGAGAAGCTCGGCATCGATATCGTCGATCTGCTCAAAATGAATGCGGTGGAGCCGGGCGACGTTTCGCCGCACAACCACAGGATCACGAGCTGCGAGCTGAACCAGTGCATCGACAAGGCCGCCGCCATGATCGGTTGGGAAGAAAAGCGCAAGGCGCGCAAACCCAACCGCGGTCTCGGCATGGGCTGCAGCATCCACGTCAACGGCCGGCGCAGCTTCGGCGACTGGGACGGCAGCTCCGCGATCGTCCGCATCAACGAAGACGGCCGCGCGACGATCATCACCGGCGAGGGCGAAATCGGACAGGGCAACCTCACCGTGCTGCGTCAGATCGCTGCCGAAACGCTGGGATTGCCGTATGAAGACGTGGACGTCACCCGCCCCGATACCGACATGCAGCCGCACGCCCTCGGCGCGCTCGCAAGCCGTCTCACCTACGTCGCCGGCAACGCGGTGAAGAATGCGGCCGCCGCCGCCGGTAAACAGCTTCTGGAGGCCGCAGCCGAGCAGTTCAAGCGCCCTGCCGGGGAGCTGACGATCATCGGCGGCCAGATCGGTCCGCGGCACGGCGCCGAAACGGAGTTCCGGCCCGTGGGTGCGGTTGTGCGCGCGAACATATACAAGCGTGACGGACAGCCCATCGTCGGCCTCGGCGCGTTCGATAACCCATCCGAATTCCCCGACCACAGCCGCTACGGTAACGAGTCCGGCTCGTACAATTTCGTCGCGCAGGCGGTCGAGGTGGAGGTCGATCCGGACAGCGGGCAGGTGAAACTCCTGGAAATCGCCTCGGCTGTCGATTGCGGCACCGTGATTCATCCTGCAGCCGCCGAAGGCCAGGTGCACGGCGCGGTCACACAGGGCATCGGGCTCGCCATGCTGGAGTACTTCGACTGGTACAACGGCTCGCCGACCGATCCGCAATTGAAGGATTATCCGATCCCGAGCGCAGCGATGATGCCGAAGATGCACGTCGCCTTCGCAGAGTCGTATGAGCCCTCCGGCCCGTTCGGCGCGAAGGGACTCGGCGAAATCGGTCTCGACGCCGTTCCGGCAGCGATTGCCAACGCGATCGCCGATGCCGTCGGCGTGCGCATTTTTGATTTGCCGATCACCGCGGAAAAAATCCACCGCGCGCTCCATCCCGAACGTTATGCGGAAGAACCTGTGACGCCTTCTGCGCCACCGAAGGGCACGGTGTGGACGCGGCTTTCCGGAGGAAAACCGTCCGGCGCGCGTCCCGCAAACCCGGAATTCGTTTTCACGAAGAGCGTCGAGGAAGCAGTCGACATGCTTGCGGCAGGCGACGCGGCGATCGTCTGCGGCGGCACTTCACACGCACTGCGCCGTGAGCGCGGCGGTTATCCGTTCGCGAAACGGTTGATCGCCATCACCCGCATTCCCGAACTCAACACACTCGCGATCGACCAGGCGGGCACGCTGCACATGGGCGCGGCGGTGTGCCAGGAAAAACTCTACGCGGATTCGGCACTGCGCGAGCGCTGGCCCGCGATTGAGGATGCGCTCGAAGCGGTCGGTCACACCCGCATCCGCCAGATGATCACCGTGGGCGGCAGTGTCGGTCCGCTCATCGGCGGTTTCGATCTGCCCATCGCGCTCCTCGCGCTGGACGCGCGCGTCACGGTTGCCGGTTCGCGTGGTCGCCGCACGCTGGCCTTGCGTGAAGCGTTCGAGAACCGATTTGAAAGAGGCGAAATCGTCTTAAACGTCGAAGTGGATGCACAACCCGCGCGCAGCGGCTCGAGCTTCCACAAATATATGCCGCGCGGCGTGCTCGAGATCCCGACGGTGAATACCGCAGCACGGGTCAGCACGGATGCCGGCGGCCGGTGCACCGGCGCGCGTATCGTGGTGGGCTCGGTGAGCTGGAAGCCGATCGTGCTCGATCTCGACGCGCTGCACGGCAAGCCGCTCGATATGGATCGGGCACGCGATGCGGTGGCGGCGGTGCACGCGCTCGCCAGCCCCATGCCGGACGTCCGCGGATCCGCGGCTTACAAACGGGAGATGGCGGTCGAATTCGCCGCGCGTGCGCTCATGACGGCATGGCAGCGCGCGCAAGCTTAAGCGTCCAACCGCTCACCCTTCGATGGAACTCAGGGCGAGCGGTTACTTTCTTTGAGCCGTTCGTGGTGAGCTTCGTCGAAGGATGAACGGGGTGGCTTTGTTTTGGTATGTGCTCTAAGAGTGCTGAAGCTCAACCGATAATACGTTACACCGAGGAGGAACAATGAAAAGAACGCGTCGACGCTGCACTCATGCACTGCTTGCTCTCGCGCTTCTCGCGTGTAGCGGCTACACGCAGGCACAGCCTTATCCCACCGGCCCGGTGCGCATCGTCGTGCCGTTCCCGGCGGGCGGGGGTGTCGACACCACGGGCCGCCTCATCGGTCAAAAGCTCGCTGAAGCGCTGGGCAAACCCTTCGTGATCGACAATCGTCCCGGTGCGAACGGCATGATCGGCAGCGAAATCGTCGCGACCTCGCCCAAAGACGGCTATACGCTGATGGTGAACGGTGCGAATTTCGTGACCACGCCGAGTCTCTACAGCAAGGTCACTTACGACCCGATCAAGGATTTCGCACCGATCAGTCTCTTATCGGTCGCGCCGAACGTGCTGGTGGTACATCCCTCGCTCCCCGTGAAATCGGTGAAGGAACTCATCGCGCTCGCGAAGGCGCGCCCCGGGCACGTCAATTTTGCCGGCTCGGGAAGCGGCAGCACGCCCCATCTTGCGGCGGAATTGTTCAATACGCTCGCGAACGTGAAGATGGTGCACGTGCCCTACCGCGGGACGAGCCCGGCGATCGTCGGGCTCATGAGCGGAGAAGCGAGCGTCATGTTCATGCCCACGACCAACGCCGTGCAGCTCGTCAAGGCCGGCAAGTTGAGAGCGCTCGCGGTAACGAGCCGCACGCGGCTCTCCGCACTGCCCGCGTTGCCGACCGTGGCGGAGTCCGGGCTCAAGGACTACGAGTCGAGCCAGTGGTACGGGATGCTCGCGCCGGCCGGGACGCCCGCGGACATACTCAATACACTCGCCGCTCACGCAATGAAGATCATGCAGGCGCCCGACATGAAACAGCGCATGACCGCCAGCGGCAACGTCGCCGTGGGGAGCACGCGTGAAGCATTCGCGACCCATCTTAAGACCGAATTCGCGAAGTGGGCGAAAGTGATCAAACAGTCCGGCGCGCGCGTGGATTAAAGGAGCAGCGATGAAATCGAGGGAAAACGTGACCAGCGCGATCGTGCACGACGCACCGGTGCGCGCACGCGAAAGCGATCAGGCCTGGGGCAGCGACGCCGTAGCCGCGGTATTGCGCAGCCTGGACATCCCGTATATCGCACTCAATCCCGGTGCGAGCTACCGCGGGTTCCACGACAGCATCGTCAATTACCTCGGTAATCGTGCGCCGCAAATGGTCCTGTCCCTGCACGATGAAAACGCGGTCAGCATCGCCCAGGGGTACTGGAAAGCCTCCGGGCGCATGATGGCGGCAGCGCTACACGCGAACGTCGGTCTTATGCACGCGGCCATGCCGATCTTCAACGCATGGTGCGACCGCGTGCCGGTGCTGATCATGGGCGCAACCGGGCCGTGGGACGCCGCCAAGCGCCGTCCGTGGATCGACTGGATCCACACCTGCTCCGATCAGGGCGCGCTCATCCGCAACTACACCAAGTGGGACAATCAGCCGGGATCCGTGGCCGCGGCAATGGAAGCCGTGCTGCGTGCGGCGCAAATCGCGCAGACGGCGCCGTACGGCCCCGTCTACGTCAATCTCGACTGCGCGCTGCAGGAATCGAAGCTCGAGGCAACGCCGGAAATCCCCGACGTCATGCGCTACGCCGCGCCCGAGCCGGTGCAGCCCGCGCCGGACACGGTGCTCGCTGCGGCCAAGCTGCTTTCGGACGCCAGGAATCCGGTCATGCTCGCCGGGCGCTGTTCGCGCAGCCTCGAGGCGTGGAAAGCGCGGGTGGCGCTCGCCGAGAAGCTCAACATGCCCGTGCTGACGAATATCAAGCTCGCCGCTTCCTTTCCCACCGATCACCGTTTGCATCCGGTGCCGCCCTCGAACCGGCTCACCGCCGCCGGACAGAAACTCATCACCGAAGCGGACGTGATCCTTTCGCTCGATTGCCTGGACTTGGCCGGCACGCTCAAGCAGGCCTATGGAACGAAGCCGGTGACGGCTAAGGTGATCCAGGTCTCGTGCGATGCGCACAACCATCGCGGCTGGAGCATGGACTATTACGGGTTGCCGCCGATGGACGTATATCTCATGTGCGAGCCGGATGCGGCGGTTCCGTTGCTGCTCGATGCGGTGAAACCGCGGACGGCAACCGTTCTACCTTCGACTGCGGCGGCGCTGCCCGAACCGAGCGACCCATTGACGCTGAGCGGCGTCGCACATGCACTCAATGCGGCCATTCAGGGAATCGACGTCTGCTTCACGCGGCTCCCGCTGGGCTGGAATGGCGCGTACACCACGTTCCGGCATCCGCTCGACTACATCGGCTACGACGGCGGCGCCGGCGTGGGTTCCGGCCCGGGCATCACCGTTGGAGCGGCGCTCGCGCTCAAGGGCACCGGCCGCATTCCGATCGGGTTGCTCGGCGACGGCGACTTCCTCATGAGCAATACCGCGGTGTGGACCGCCACGCATTACCAGATACCGTGTCTCATGCTCGTGTGCAACAACCGCTCCTTCTTCAACGACGAAGCGCATCAGGAGCGCGTCGCGAAGACGCGGGGGCGTCCTCCGGAAAACCGCTGGATCGGGCAGCGTATCAGCGAACCGGACATCGATATCGCTGCGATGGCGCGGGCGCAGGGCGCGGTCGGCATCGGTCCGGTGACGCGCGCCGCCGATTTACAGCCGGCGATCAGGCAGGGCGTCGAAACCGTCCTCGGCGGCGGCGTATGCGTAATCGACGCGCGCGTGCAGCCGGGATACGACTCGGAGTAAGCATTGAATCAAATACAAAACAGCGAGGAGAACATCAATGGCAAGCGTTATCGTGCGTAACGACTACACGACCACCCCGTCTGCTTCGCAGCCACCCCTCCTGATGAGGGAGGGGAGAGACAATATTCTGCGCGCGCTTGGCGCAAGCATCGTATGCGCTGCCGCGGCCATCCCAATCCTGGTGCCTTCCTTCAGCGAGGCGGCCGAGCAGCGTTACCCGATGCGGCCGGTCCGCATCGTCGTGCCGCAAAGCGCCGGCGGCTCGACCGATCTCGTCGCGCGCGCGGTCGCGCAGCGGCTCGGTGAAGCGCTGAAGGAAAACGTCGTGGTGGACAATCGGCCCGGCGCGGGTAGCCTCCACGGTACCGATATGGTTGCTAAATCGGCACCCGACGGACACACCTTGCTTGTGGTCGCCGCGTCCTTCACCATCAACCCCAGCCTGCGCAAGAGTCTGCCGTTCGATCCCATACGCGATTTCGCGCCCATATCGCAGCTCGTCACCCTGCCGCATATCCTGGTCGTGCACCCGTCGCTGCCGGTCAAGTCGGTGAAGGAACTCGTCGCGCTCGCAAAAGCGAAGCCGGGGCAGCTCAATTTCGGCTCCAGCGGCATTGCGACGAGCACGCACCTCGCGGCGGAGCTTTTTATGCACAACGCGGACGTCAAGATGGTGAATGTCCCCTACAAAGGCGGCGCGCCCGGCATGACGGCGCTCCTCAGCGGGGAAGTCCACCTTTACTTCGCGACCATCTCCACGGCGCTGCCCCACATCAAGGCGGGTAAGCTGCGCGCGCTCGGCGTGACGAGCGCCAAGCGCTCGGCCGCCGCGCCGCAGTATCCGACGATTGCAGAAGCGGGCGTGCGGGGTTATCAGCATCAGTCATGGGTCGGCATGCTCGCACCCGCGAAAACCCCGCGGCCCGTCGTCACCAAGCTCAATGCCGAGGTGGTGAAGATCGTGCAGCACCCGGATATGAAGGCGTTGCTGTTGCGCGAAGGGCTCGAAGCGGCGGGGGACACCCCCGAGGAATTCGAGCAGGACATCAAGACCGAAATCATGAAGTGGCAGAAGCTCACGCAGGCGGCCGGCATCAAACCCGAGTGACGGACGAGTTGGACAAACTTTGCGAGATGGTCCGCAGTGCGCGGCGCGGCGTTGCATTCACCGGCGCCGGCATCAGCACCGAAAGCGGCATCCCGGATTTTCGCGGCCCGCAAGGCGTGTGGACCACGGAAACGCCGGTGATGTACCAGGATTTCATGGCAGACGCGGCCGCGCGCGTGAAGGCCTGGGAGCGCGGCGTGCGCATGTTCCACCGCTGCAGCGGCGCTCGCCCCAACGACGGCCATCATGCCATCGCCGAACTGCAGCGGCGCGGCCGTGTCACGGCGGTCGTGACGCAGAACATCGATGGATTGCATCTGGACGCGGGCAGCACCAACGTCATCGAACTGCATGGCACGAACCGCTACAGCGCCTGCCAGCATTGCGGGAAGGAATGGCCGACCGCCGCGATCGTGGCGCGCGTGGAACAGGGTGAGGCGGCACCGGAGTGCGACGGCTGCCGCGGCCCCATCAAAACGCGCACGATTTCATTCGGCCAGTCGATGCCGCAAGCAGAAATGCAGCGCGCGGCGGAGCTTTCCATGGCCGCCGATCTTTTCATCTCGATTGGTTCTTCGCTCGTGGTCGAACCTGCAGCCTCTTTCCCGCGGATCGCCAGGCAGTCCGGGGCGAAGCTCGTGATTCTCAACAACCAGGAAACGCCGCTCGATGGCATCGCCGACGTGGTAATCCGCGAACCGATCGGCGCCACGCTGCGCGCACTGCTGGCGCGCATCTGAGAACCTTTCTATGCGTCATTGTCCTTCGACTTCGCGTTGTGCTTCGCTCAGGGCGAACGACTCAACGGCCATTCGTGCGGAGTTCATCGAAGCCCGAACACGGCCTCAAAGCGGGCAACGGCTAAATCAGGCTTCTTCGCTCTTGTCCGGCCGAAACTTGGTTTCCGGCTTCAGGCCCTTGCGTTTGAGTTTAGCGCTGATCTCGCCGTTCTCGAGATAACGGCCTTGCGCCGCGCGCTTCGCCGCCTCGTCCCAGTGCGGCAGCCAGTCCCCCATCGGCGCGCCGCACCAGGGAGACTGCGGGCGCAGCTTGGGCAGCCCGAGTTCTTCCCAGACTTTCCGCGCGCGTTCCATGTATTCCTGTTTCGGCAGCGCCAGCGGCGGCAGCTCCTCCTTCATCGTCGCGTCCATGAGGAGCGTCGCGTCCTCCTGATCCGATTCGTGTTCGCGCTCCGGTCCATGCCCGCCGCTGCGGTGCGGCAGCACCTGCAAATCGTTTGCCGGGTCCATGCGAAAAGCGAGGGCCCAGAAGATCGCATCGGAATTGTCGGGATCGATATCGTCGTTCACCGCGATGCAGATCTTGCCGCAGTCGGCCTTGAAGCTCGAGGCGCCATAGAGCGCGCGCCAGATCTCCGAGCGCGGCGCGCCCTTCTCCATCGTGATGACGATGACGCGCCGGATCGCGGTAAGCCGCTCGTGCAGCTTCACGCGTTTCACTGCACGGATGCCGAGCGTATTGCGCAAGTGCGCGAGGAACATCGGTTCGTACGACACGCGTTTGATGGCGCTCGACTCGCTCGGCGTCACCTGGCTGATATACGAAGCGACGATGGCATCGCGGCGATGCGTGATTGCGGTGACGCGCATCGGCATGTTCAGTTGTTCCAGCGCGATGTGGCCGTGCGACTCGCCGAACGGACCTTCGGGCTCGAGATACTCGGTATCGACCATGCCTTCGATCACGATCTCCGCCTCCGCCGGCACCAGCAGGTCCACCGTTTTCCCGCGCACGACGCGTATCGGCTCGCCGGCGAGTCCGCCCGCGACGCCGATCTCATCCACATCGAGCGGCAGCTTCATCGGCGCGACGTAGGCCACGCACGGCGGGCATCCCAGCGCGATGGCACAGGGCATTTCGCGGTCACCGCGGGCCTGATGCTCGAGGTAGTGGCGGTAACCGCCCGCGCCGCCGATACGGGTCGCCATGCGGATCACCATGCGATCGGGCGCTTTCAGTCCCGCACGATACGTGCCGTGGTTCTGAATGCCGGTCTCGGGATCGCGCGTGATCACATTGGTGGCGGTCAATGTCGGTGCGCTGTCGAAACCCGGTGTCGAGATGGGAATCGGCAGCGCGTCGAGTCCGTTGCCCTCGCCTTTGAGCGCCTCTCCGGTGATGACCACTTCCTGGCAGACCCCACGCTCGACCACTTGCGGCGCAATCGGGTTCGCGATGGCGCGATCCCAGCGCGCTTGGATTTCTTCCAGTGCAGCGCGCATACCGATGCCGTATATCGCGGCATTCCCGGCAAAGGCACCGACCACGACCGGAAACGTGTATTTGCGACCGCGGCCGTCGATCACGTTCGTGAAAAGAAAGGCGCGCCGCTCGTGCTCCTCGATACCGCCGACAAACTGCCAGCGCACCAGCGGATGAAGCTCGGCGTCCTTGTCGATCGGCCGATCGATGGTGACCAGCAGTCCGGCCGCCCGCAGCGCGTCGAGATGCGCATGCAGATCGGGATAACCCGGTGTGGCGTCCTTCATGACAAGTCCCTACCTGTTCACGGGTGCGGGCGCGAATGCCCAATGATCTTCGATGATACGGCGATTGAGCATGTTGGCGCATGCGACCACACGCTCGAGATTCGGCGTCGGCACACCCGTGAGTCGCGCGATGTCGATCACCGCATTGTCGATGGCATCGAGTTCCATCGTTCGCCCCGCCCGCACATCCTGCAGCGTTGAGGATGGAATTTCGACGCGCTTTTCCGTGTACTCGATCATGTCCTTCGGCTTCATGTCGGGAACCACACCGACGGAAGCTGCAACCGCGCTCACCTCCTCGATCATCGCGAGCGCGAGGCGCCGCGTTGCGGGAAACTTCACGAGCTGCAACGCCGATGACTGTGTAATCGCGCCGAGGGGATTGAACACCGCGTTGGAGAGCAGTTTTCTCCACTTGAAGGCGCGAATGTCGTCGGTAGGCGTGACGGGCCAGCCCGCGGGCTCGAACAGCGCCTTGATCGCCCGCAAACGCGGTGTGATTTTATTGTCCAGCTCACCGATGACGATCCGGTCGCTCGGCTGGTCGGCCAGCCGAATGTGTCCCGGCGCCAGAAGTTCCGCCGGCTTGTAGGTCACCGCCCCGACCACGGCATCGATCGGAAAGGTGTTTGCGATGAGGCCGTCCGGATCCAAAGAAGGCAGCCGCGTGCCGCGGAGCGGTGAATCGACCTTCTCGAAATACCACCATGGAATGCCGTTTTGCGGAAAGAGCAGCATGCCGCCCGGCGCGAGGATGCGCGCGAGATGTGCCGCATTCTCCGCGATCTGATGCGCCTTGAGCCCGACGAAGACGACGTCGTAGCCGCCCTTCTCCTCTCCGGGGCGGCAGACGCGTACCCGGATCGGCGCCAACCGGCCTATCCTCGCGCCTTCCAGCACGACGCCCTTAACGGAGAGCGCCTCGTATTGCGATCCGCGGGCGACCAGAGTGACGTCCGCATCGGCCGCCGTTAGTATGCCGCCCAGATAACCGCCGATCGCGCCGGCACCGAAGATGAGGGTTCGCATGTTTTGTACGGATTCCGGGATATGATGATGATCGAGATACTGCGCTGCGTCTCTGGGCGGCGAGTGATCGTAGACGATATGCGGATGCGCCGCAACACGACGGGGCTTGGGAATATCGGGGCAGTGACGCGTGTTCACTCTCCAGGAACCGATTGCTGTAATCCCTCCCTTAGGGACCCGCGTTGAAAGACTTGGGCACGATGCTCTTGGTTGCCACCGTTGCGCTCGCGACCGCCGCGAAGGCGATAACGCTCCCTTATCACTCATCCATTGGATCATCGACATGAAAAACTTTTGCGCTGTATTTTTTTCTGGTGTGCTGCTCGTTGCCACCGCGGTAGCCGATGCTCAGACGGCCACGCGGTTACGCGGCACCGTGGCTTCCTTCGACGGGAAGGCGCTGTCGGTAAAAACGCGGGGCGACAAGAATACGAAAGTGCTGGTTGTAGAGAAAACCGAAATCGTCTTCACCCAGCCGATTACGCTGACGGACATCAAGCCGGGAGATTTTCTTGCCGTAACTTCTTCGAAGAGCGCCGACGGTTCATTGACAGCGCTCGAGATCCGGCGCTTTCCCAAGCCGGTGAATCCCGGTCACGGGCCATTTGACGGGCGCGAGGACCAGACCATGACGAACGCGACGGTGTCCGCAGTCGTCGAAGCGGCCAAAGGGCGCGAGCTTACGCTGACTTACGAAGGCGGCGCGCAGAAGATCGTGGTCCCCGAGAATGCCTTTATATCCATGCTGGTTCCGGGAGAGCGCTCGCAGCTTGTACCCGGCGCGATCGTGAGCCTCACTGCCATCCCGGGCGCCGACGGGGAACTCGTCGCGCGGCGAATACAGGTGAGCAAACCGAAGCCCGCGAGCGCTTAGTCGATCCGCATTCCGACTTCCTTCACCACCGTTGACCAGGTGGCGAGTTCATTCTTGACGAACGCCCTGAACTCGTCAGGTGTATTCCCGACCAGATCGGCTCCCAGGCCGGTCACGCGCTCTTTCACCTCCGGAATCGCAACCGCCTTCACGATCGCCTGGTGCAGCCGGTTGATGACTGCAGGCGGCGTGCCGGCGGGCACCATTACGCCGTTCCATTCGATGGCCTCGTAGCCCGGAACGCCCGACTCCGCAACGGTGGGGATGTCCGGCAACGCGCTGTTACGCTTGGCGCGACTGACGCCCAGGGGCACCAGCTTGCCGCTCTTGAAGTGCTGGATCGCGGATGGAATGGTCGCGAAGAGCACTGCCGTTTCGCCGCTTACGATGGCGATGACCGCCGGCCCGCCGCCCTTGTACGGCACATGCACCAGGTTCGTTCCGGTCATATGCGCAAAGCGGGCCGTGGCAAGATGGTTCGCGCTGCCGTTTCCCGCCGAGCCGTAATTGAGCGTTCCCGGTTTCGCCTTCGCCAGCGCGATCAACTGCTTCACCGATCTTGCCGGGATGGAAGGATGCACCGACAGGACCATCGTGACGATCGATACCAGGCTCACCGGCACGAGATCCCTTTCCGCGTCGAACGGCATCTTCTTGTAGAGCGTCGGATTGGCGCCGTAGGCGATGTTCGCGACACCGACCGTGTAGCCATCGGGCGGCGACTTCGCAACGAGCTCAAGTCCAATGGTGGATGCCGCGCCCGGGCGGTTTTCCACCAATACCTGCTGGCCGAGATTTTCGCTGAGCCGCGGCGCGAGTATGCGAAACACGACGTCGGTCGAACCGCCGGGCGCATACGGCACGATGATGCGTATCGGCTTGACCGGATAACCCTGCGCCAGCGCCGGACCTGCGTGCAGAACGATCGGGAACAACAACGGCAGCGTGCGAACGAGTGAGAATTTCATGAACGCCTCCTCCGATTCTTGTGTGTCGGCACCCGGTTGCGGCTGTGTAGCTTACACCAACTGCCTCATTCCTTCGCACGAAGCCTACGGCAAGCATCGTCATTCCGGCGTCCCGAGCTTGCCCCGGAAGGCTCCAATCCGGGGCGAAATCCAGGTTGCCCAACTACTGGATACCGCTCTTACAACGGTATGATGACGGCGCAGCCCTCAGTTCCGGCCATCGCGCCGCCGGGCCTGGTCCAACTCCCAATCGAAACGCTGCATCTGCCGCCGGCTTTCCTGATCTGCGCGCTGCTGCTCCAACTGTGCCTTCGCACGGCGCGTAGCGTCGTCGTCCATCGGCGAAGGCGGCGGCAAGTTCTGCTGCTGCCGGAAGTGAAGCGCACGTTGCTGCTGGAGCTGCTCGAATTCGAGCTGGCGAATCGTCTGCTCCTGCTGAATCGTCGGGGGCGGCGGCTGGATGCTGCGCTGATGCTGCTGCATGCGGAGCTGCAGCTCGTCCTGCTGTTGTTGGCGTTGCTGCTGGTGACGCTGAAGCTCGCGTGCAGCCGGGTCTTCCGCCCATGCGTGAGTGCCGATCGCCGGCGCGGCCATACAACAAAACAGGATAAATCGTTGGATGCTCATGTCGGTTAGACGTCTTCCGAGCCGAAGGGTGCCCCTGCGATGTCACGAAAATTCTGGCCAAGATCTTTCAACGTTAATGCATCGCGCCGCATGACGCTATACTGGATGCGGACACGCTGAAGTCAATCCTCTATAGTGCGGCCCGAGAACGAGCGTTCACCGGCAGTA
>DATFGD010000592.1:0-4530 GCA_035249725.1 Burkholderiales bacterium | reverse complement strand
CGCGCCGCGCTGTCGAATTTTGCTTCTGGCGGCGTGCGGCAAGGCGCTAGCACCATAACCATGCAGGTCGCGCGCAATTTCTTTCTGTCCAAGGAGAAGACGCTTACCCGCAAATTTAACGAGATGCTGCTGGCATTCAAGATCGAGCATAACCTCAACAAGGACCAGATCCTGGAGCTTTATCTCAACCAGATCTACCTTGGCCAGCGCGCCTACGGGTTTGCGGCCGCGGCACAGGCTTATTTTGGAAAGCCGCTCGCCAAGCTCAGCCTTGCTGAACACGCCATGCTGGCAGGTCTGCCAAAAGCGCCGTCCCGCTTCAATCCGGTCGCGAACCTGAAGCGCGCGAAATTGCGGCAACAGTATGTGCTACGGCGTATGCACGAGCTGGGGATGATCACCGACGAGCAGGTAGCGGATGCCGAGGAGGCGCCCATTAACGTTAAACGGGAGGTCGGTGACTTCGCAGCTCGCGCCGAACACTTCGCCGAGATGGTGCGTCAGGCGATGTACGAACGCTACCGCGACGAAGCGTATACCCGGGGCTTCCGCGTCCACACCACGCTTTCGATACGAGACCAGGAAGCGGCGTA
Organism: Burkholderiales bacterium; assembly: GCA_035249725.1. Lineage (GTDB taxonomy): Bacteria > Pseudomonadota > Gammaproteobacteria > Burkholderiales > SG8-41 > DSOT01. The sequence continues at coordinate 3,937 of DATFGD010000592.1, read as the reverse complement.
CGTTGCGGTGCGGCGAGGGGTACAGGAATACGATCGCCGGCACGGTTATCGCGGACCAGAGGCTTTCGTTGATCTGCCCGCAAAGCCGACTGAGGAAGTCCTCGAGGACGCCCTGCAGGACGCAGCCGACAGCGGTGACGTTTATCCCGCAGTTGTACTCGAGGCGGGGCTCAAGCGGGTAAAGGTCTATCGCAAGGGCGGAGAAACCGTCAACATCACCGAAGACGGCCTCAAGTTCGCGGCGCGCATGCTGGGCGAGAAGGTGAACCCGGGCCAGCGCATACGCCGCGGCGCCATCGTGCGCATCCAGGAGGATGCAAAAGGTCGCTGGCACATCGCGCAACTGCCGTTGGTGGAGGCGGGTATCGTTGCCGTAGACCCGCGCACCGGCGCGATCCGCGCACTCGTCGGCGGATTTGATTTCAACCGCAACCAATACAACCATGTTACCCAGGCGCTGAGGCAGCCGGGATCGAGCTTCAAGCCTTTTATTTACTCGGCCGCGCTCGAAAAGGGATTCACTGCAGCGACGGTTATCAATGACGCTCCTCTCATGTTCACGGCGGCGCAGACGGGATCGGAGCCGTGGGAACCGAGAAACTATGACGGCAAGTTCGACGGGCCGATGCGCCTGCGCACGGCGCTGGTGAGGTCGAAAAATCTCGTCTCAGTCCGTATTTTGCAGGCGATCAGTCCGCATTACGCCCAGGATTACATCACCCGTTTCGGCTTCAATCCAAAGATGCATCCGCCGTATCTCACCATGGCTCTGGGCGCCGGTAATGTCACCCCCATGCAAATGGCATCGGCCTATTCGGTCTTCGCGAATGGGGGCTATCGCGTGCCGCCGTATTTCATCGAACGCGTGGTGGACGCACGCGGAAACTTGGTGATGGAAACCCTTCCGCAGCGCGCAGGCGAAACCGCGGAGCGCGTAATCGATGCCCGCAACGCGTTCATCATGTCGAGCATCATGCGCGATGTGGTCAGAATGGGGACCGGTGCGCGGGCGATGAAACTCGGTCGCAACGACCTCGCGGGCAAAACCGGCACCACGAACGATTTCATCGACGCCTGGTTCTGCGGCTATAACGCCAGTCTGGTGGCCGTCTCCTGGATCGGCTTCGATACCCCGCAGACGCTGGGTCGTAACGAGACGGGCGCGAGCGCTGCGCTGCCCATCTGGATGGCCTACATGGGCGTCGCGCTGCAAGGCGTTCCCGAACAACTGTTCTCCCCGCCACCGGGTGTAATGACTGCTCGCGTCGACCCTGACACCGGTTTTCGGGTCGCGGATGGACAGGCTGGGATCACCGATTTCTTCTATCAGGAATTCCAGCCGCCGGAGAGCGCGGTAGCGAGCGCCGTGCTGGGCAGCGACCATCCGGCTGAAGATGTCAGAAATCAGCTTTTCTAATTGGGCGTGGCATGGCGAAGGAACGAGCCAGAAACGACGCCCGTAGTCGCATTGCTCATATCGCAGCGCGACTGATGGTCGAAGACGGCATCGAGGACTACGCACTGGCGAAACGCAAAGCAGCGCGTCAGTGCCGCGCCTCTGAGTTGCGTGGATTGCCTACCAATGAGGAGGTCGACGAAGCGCTCCGTGAGTATCAGAATCTCTACGGACGCGACGAACATGGCATCCGCCTGAAAGAACTGAGGGAAAAAGCGCTCGGCGCGATGCGCGAGCTCAGTCAGTTCAATCCTCATCTGACGGGCTCGGTCCTGAGCGGCAGCGCGGGCAAATACGCGGATATCGACCTGCAGCTTTTTACAGACAGCGTGAAAGCCGTAGAGCTCTATCTAATTGAACGCGGTGTGCCCTACAAGACAGCGCAGCATCGCGTGTATTCGGGCGAGCATCCCTGCACGGTGCCCGTCTTCGCATTCGAGGACGGCGATATTCCGATTCGTATTGAAGTTTTTTCAACGGTGGATCTGCGGCGTCCGCTCCGTAGAACGCCGGGGGGAAAAGCCGTCGAGCGAGCGAAAACACAGGCGGTGGAGGCGCTTCTTGCCCAGGATTGATGCCGGCAGGCCCACTTGGTGTTCAGCGGATCTCGTAGGCTTGGAGCTGTCACCGGATTGGATCTATGCCAACAGCAATGCTCAGATCGCTTTCAACCAGCGTGCCGCCTCGAGTGCAAAGTAGGTCAGCACCCCGTCGGCCCCCGCGCGCTTGAACGCGAGCAGCGCCTCCATGACGCAGCGCTGTTCGTCCAGCCAGCCGTGCTGTGCCGCGGCTTTCAGCATCGCGTACTCACCGCTGACCTGGTAGACGTAGGTCGGGACCTTGAATTCGGTCTTGACGCGACGAACGATGTCCAGATACGGCATGCCGGGCTTCACCATTACCATGTCGGCTCCTTCCTCAAGATCGAGCCCGACCTCCCACAGCGCCTCATCGCTGTTCGCCGGGTCCATCTGGTAACTGAGCTTGTCTCCACGACCGAGGCTCTTCGCTGAGCCGACCGCGTCCCGGAACGGGCCGTAGAACCCTGAAGCGTACTTTGCCGAATACGCGAGTATTCGCGTGTGTATGTAGCGTTCTTTATCCAGTGCCGCGCGAATCACACCGATCCGCCCGTCCATCATGTCGGACGGGGCGACCACGTCCACCCCCGCCGATGCATTCACAAGCGCCTGTTTCTCCAGCATTATCAATGTTTCGTCGTTGAGCACGTAGCCGGCCGAATCGACGATGCCGTCGTGACCGTGCGTGGTATACGGATCCAAAGCCACGTCCGTGATCAGCCCGAGCTCCGGGAAGCGTTTCTTTAGGGCGCTTACTGCCCGGGGCACCAAGCCTTCCGGATTTGCCGCCTCGCTTCCGTCGCGGGTCTTACGGCCCATGTCCAGTACCGGAAAAATGGCCACAGCCGGAATACGCAGGCGTAGACACTCTTCCGCTACCGCGTAAGCTCGATCTATAGTGTGTCGATCCACACCCGGCATGGAATCCACGGGTTCGACCCGCTCGTGCCCTTCCATGACGAAGATCGGGTAGATCAGATCGTCCGGGGTGAGGTGATTTTCCCGCATGAGGCGGCGCGAAAACTCATCGCGCCGCATTCGGCGCATCCGGCGCTGCGGAAAGCGGCCTCGTGTTTGCACGGTCAGTATCCTGAAAAGTAAGGAATTTCGTTACCCGGCGGGCGGGGAACTATTTGCGATTATAGCCGTCGTAAATAACAGACGACGCGAGTCGTCTCCCGCTTCTCCTCCCTGAGCGGGCGCCTTAATCCTTATTAAGGCTTTTTTCGCCCCCGGTTTTACTCCCCTTTAACCGGGGGTTTTTTATTTTGCGTCAAGCCACCGCACGATGACCCCGCGGGCGGTATCGACGCCCTCGCCGGTCTTGCTCGAAAAAAACTGGAGGCTGCAGCTACCCGCCGTCAGCCGCTGGGCGGCACGCTCCGCCTCCAAACGGGCGGCCGAACGTTCCCGTGCAGACAGCTTGTCGGCTTTGGTCAACAGCACATGACAAGCCAGCCCGCGGGGCTTGATCCACTCCAGCAACTGGCCGTCGAGCGGTCCGAATGCATGGCGCGCGTCCATGACGACGATCAACCCACGCAGCGCGAGCCGTGATTGAATGTAAGCGCCTATTAACATTTTCCAGTGCCGCTTTTCGCCAGTCGCTACGGCCGCATAGCCATAACCTGGCAGATCGACGAGGAAACGATGCTCTTCCAGACTGAAAAAATTAATTGTCTGGGTACGCCCCGGTGTCTTACTGACGTGTGCCAGGCGTCTTCTGCCGGTGAGGGCGTTAATCGCACTGGACTTGCCCGAGTTCGAGCGGCCGGCAAACGCGACCTCCGACCCGTCATTGGGCGGGAAGAGCGCGGGATCATGTACCGACATGGCATATGTCGCGCGCTGAAACGTCGACATGAGTGCTTGTTTTGGTTCGCAAACTGGCATGGATGAA
>DATFGD010000591.1:0-3585 GCA_035249725.1 Burkholderiales bacterium | reverse complement strand
TGATCGAGGCCGAGCTGCCTGCAGCGGACGCGCCGGTATCGATCGTCGGGGATTACAAGCTCATGCTGCGCGTGGAAATCGACGTCCCGGCCGAACGCGCCCGGCTGGGGAAGGAGTTCGCGCGCCTGGAAGGCGAAATCGCAAAGGCGCAGAACAAGCTCGCGAACACCAATTTCGTCGATCGCGCGCCGGCAGCCGTCGTGGAGCAGGAAAGACAGCGACTGGCGAACTACACGGCTACGCTCGACCAGCTTCGCGCACAGCTCGCAAAACTCAGCAACCACCGCTCGTCCTGAGCGGAGCGAATGCGGAGTCGAAGCACGAGCGGCTGTCTAGAAACAACCGCTCGCGCCAAGCCCCATCGAAGGTGAGCGGCAATTTACTCGCAGTCTTGATTTACATCCCGAGCAGCGGCTTGGCGAAGGTGTAGACGAGTCCTGCCACGCCGCACGCAGCGATCAGCGGAATGATGCCCATTCCGAAGCGAAAGAGCGCGATGCCCGCCACGATCCCGATCGCGAGCGTCGCCCATTCGAAGCGACCGGAGAATGGCGCACCGGCGGTTGCCTCGGGCCACAGCACGTGCCACGCAAAAAAGACGGCGAGATTGAGTATCACCCCGACGACGGCGGCGGTGATGCCGGTAAGCGGTGCGGTGAACCTGAGATTGCCGTGCGTCGATTCGATCAGCGGCGCACCCGCGAAAATGAAGACGAAGCTCGGCAGAAAGGTGAAGTAAGTGACCAACGTTGCCGCGAGCGCGCCGCCGAGGAACAGCGAATCCGCGCCGAGCACCGCTTTGACCCAGCCGCCGACGAAGCCGATGAAGGTGACCACCATGATGAGCGGACCCGGTGTCGTTTCCCCGAGCGCCAGCCCGTCGATCATCTGGACCGCCGTGAGCCAGCCGTAGTGCTCGACCGCGCCCTGGTACACGTACGGCAATACCGCGTACGCCCCGCCAAAGGTGAGGAACGCCGCCTTGGTGAAGAACCATCCCATCTGGGTGAGCGTTGCGTCCCAGCCGTACGCCGCGTAGAGCGCGGCGATAACGATCAGCCACAGCGCGAAGCTCACCGCAACGATGCGAATGAGGCGCTGCCAGGTGAAGCCCGCGTGCGATGGCGTCGGCGTGCCATCGTCGATGATCGCCGCGCCGTAGCTTTTTTCGACTTTGCCGTGCCCGCCGCCCACCGCGAACTTGTCCGGCGCGACGCGCCCGCCGATGTAGCCAATGACGCCGGCGGCCAGCACGATGTACGGGAACGGCACGTCGAAAGCGAAGATCGCGACGAACGCCACCGCGGCGACCATCCACAGCGCGAGATTCTTGAGCGCCCGCGAGCCGATGCGGTAAGCGGCGTAGACCACGATCGCGGTCACGGCGGGCTTGATGCCGTAGAGTACGCCCGCGATGGCCGGCACGTTGCCGTACGCCATGTAGATCCAGGCGAGCGCGATCAGGATGAAGAGCGACGGCAGCACGAACAGCGTGCCGGCGATGATGCCCCCGCGCGTCTTGTGCATGAGCCAGCCGATATAGGTCGCGAGCTGCGTCGCTTCCGGGCCGGGCAGCACCATGCAGTAGTTGAGCGCGTGCAGAAATCGCTGCTCGGAGATCCAGCGCCGGCGCTCGACCAGCTCCTGATGCATGATCGCAATCTGTCCGGTGGGACCGCCGAAACTGATGAACCCGAGCTTCAACCAGAACCAGAACGCTTCACGCAGCGTCACCTGCGCGGGAGGCGCGCTTTTGTCCTCCGTATTCCTGGTTGCCATTCCCCTCCCTGTTGAGCCTTGAAATACCAAACCACTATAATCGCTCGCAACCTATTCCAACAGCGCATCCTCACGAGGAATCGATGAATTTCGACAAGCAACTGGACGCGCGGGGCCTCAACTGCCCACTGCCTATCCTGAGAACCAAGAAAGCGTTGAGCGACATGACCTCGGGGCAGGTGCTGAAGGTTCTCGCGACCGACCCGGGGTCGGTGAAGGATTTCCAGGCGTTTTCGAAGCAGACCGGCAACATGCTGCTGGCGTCGGAGACGGCAGAGAACGAGTTCATTTTCTTCATGCAGAAGAAATAGGTCATTGCGGACAGTAGACTGCCGCAATAACTCCGCGCGTTGGAGCGAAAAGACGTTGCTCAACCGGCGGAATAGGTGGAAGTTGCGGAGGAGCGGTGGCGGATAACTGGCGGCTGATCGATACGGGCCTGCGCCCCGCGGCGCAGAATATTGCCTTGAGTCGTGCGCTGCTGGAAGCGCGCCGCGCGGAAGAGATCCCGAGTACGCTCCGCTTTCTGCGTTTCGCCTCGGCGGCACTGCTCGGGGTGCGCCACAGCGCGGAGCAGGAATTCGACCTTGCGTACTGCCGCGAGCAGAACATCGCGGTGCAGCGCCGGATCACAGGCGGCTGCTCGATCTACACCGATCAAACCCAGCTCGGTTGGGAACTGCATCTGCACGCCCGGGACGTTGGCGTGGGCGGCGGTGCCGTGCTACTGAAGCGTCTGTGCCATGCCGCCGCGACCGCGATCAGCGCGCTCGGGGTGGACGCCCGTTACCGACCGGGGAATGAAGTCGAGGTGGACGGTCGCCGGGTCGCGACCGCGGGCCTGGTCGCCGATGGTCAGGCCGTGTCGTTCCACGGCACGCTGCTGGTCGATGCCGATCCCGAGACAGCATTGCGCGTGCTCCGTATGCCCGCCGCCAAGCCGCTCGAGGCTGCGCGCGCTTTGTCGGGCGCGCGCGAAACGACGCTCAAGGCGCTACTTGGCAGAACGCCCGACACGGCGCTCCTGAAGCGTTATCTCACGGAAGCGTACGAAAGCGAATTCGGCGTCGAGTTCGCTGAAGGCGATCTGTCGCTTTCCGAGGACGCACGCTACCAGGCGGCGCTCCGCGCTGTCGACAGTCCGACATGGGTGCGGCTCAACGCGAGACCTGCGTCCGAAATGCCGGTGCTCGAAGCGATGCAGACGTTTTCCGGCGGGTTCCTGCGGGCGACCGTCATGCTGGATAGTCCAACACAGACGATCCGCCAAGTGTGGTTCGCCGGCGACTTTGCCGCCAATCCCGCACGCACGATATCGGATCTGGAAGCGGGATTACGCGATCTTCCGATGAGCCGCCTCGCGCGCAAGGTCGAATGGTTCTTCAGGAGCCGGCCGGTCGATATTCCGGGATTGACGCCGGAGGATTTCGTCGCGCTCGTTCGCCGCGCGGTGGGTCGGCCGCTCCTTGCGCGCAATCCCTAACCCATTCGTGCGTCCAGCGTGTATCGAAGCATGACGGCGAAGGCCGTTCCTCCTTCGACTCCGCATGCGCTCCGCTCAGGACGAACGGATTCCATGATGGGGAACGGATCTTACCGTCGGTTACGGTCGGTCACGCTGGTCCGGCTTGCTGCTCGTTACGGCCGGTCGCGCTGGGGCGGCTTGCCCGCCTCTTTGCGCAGCTCGTTGTCGACGCGGCGCAGCTCCCTCAAACGCGCTTCCGTCGCCGAGAGCTGATAGAAGTCGCCCTTCCCGAATTTGAGCGCGATCTGGAGTTGCTCCACCGCGGCGGTTATGTTTCCCAT
>DATFGD010000590.1:0-2813 GCA_035249725.1 Burkholderiales bacterium | reverse complement strand
ATGACGGGCAGCTCACGGTGACCGACGCGCAGCTCGGCAACCGCCCGGTGGATATGCCGCTTTCCGTTCTGCTCGGCAAACCGCCGCGCATGACCCGCGATGTTGCGCGTGTGCGGCGCGCATCGCCGGGGCTCGAGGCGGACGGTATCGATCTTATCGAGGCCGCATATCGCGTGCTACGGCTACCCGGTGTCGCCGACAAGACTTTTCTGATCAGCATCGGCGATCGCACGGTCGGCGGTCTCACCGCGCGTGACCAGATGGTCGGGCCGTGGCAGGTACCGGTCGCAGACGTCGCGGTCACGCTGATGGGATACCAGACCTACCGCGGCGAAGCGATGGCGCTCGGCGAACGCACGCCGCTTGCACTGATCGATCCCGAAGCGTCGGGCCGCATGGCGGTCGGGGAAGCCATCACGAATATTGCCGCCGCAGCGATCCGGGACATCGGCGAGATCAAGCTCTCCGCAAACTGGATGGCGGCCGCCGGCCATCCGGGCGAAGACGCGGCGCTCTACGACACGGTGCGTGCGGTCGCGATGGCGCTTTGTCCGCGGCTGGGCTTGAGCATACCGGTCGGCAAGGATTCGCTGTCGATGAAGACCGCATGGCAGGAGAACGGCGCGACGCGCGAAGTGACTGCACCGCTCTCGCTCGTCATCTCCGCCTTCGCGCCGGTGGAGGATGCGCGGCGCACGTTGACGCCGCGGTTGCGCACGGATTGCGGCGATACAGCGCTCATCCTCGTCGATCTCGGTAAAGGGCGGTGCCGGCTCGGGGGTTCCGCGCTGGCACAGGTTTATGGTGTAGTCGGCGCCGAAGCGCCGGATCTCGAATCACCGGAACGGCTGAAAGCTTACTTCGAGACCGTTCAGCGCCTGAACCGCGAGGGCCGGCTGCTCGCGTACCACGACCGTTCCGACGGCGGCCTTTTCGCCGCCGTGTGCGAGATGATGTTCGCCGGACGGTGCGGTGTCACGCTCGACGTCGGTGCTGCTGCGCCGGCTTGCTCCGTGCTGGAAACCCTGTTCAACGAGGAACTCGGCGCAGTGCTGCAGGTGCGCCGCACAGAGTTGAAGGCAGTGCGCGAAGCCTTTGCGGGGATGGCGCTCGACGATGCGTGCCACGAAATCGGTCGCACGGAGCGCGGCGCAACGCTGCGCATCTGCAGCGGAAAGCGGGTGCTATTGGACGAGCCCCGGGTGAAGCTCCACCGGGCGTGGTCCGAGACGACCTATCACATGCAGCGGTTGCGCGATAACCCCGAGGGCGCGCAGCAGGAATATGACCGCCTGCTCGACATCGACGATGCCGGTCTCGCAGCGCGGCTCACATTTAACCCGGCGGAGGACGTGGCGGCGCCGTACATCGCGCGCGGCGCACGGCCGCGCGTGGCGGTGTTGAGAGAGCAGGGCATCAACGGCCAGGTCGAGATGGCCGCGGCGCTCGATCGCGCCGGGTTCGATGCAGTGGACGTCCACATGACCGACATCATCGCCGGGCGCACGAGCCTGGCCCCCTTTAAAGGATTTAGCGCGTGCGGCGGCTTTTCGTATGGCGATGTGCTCGGCGCGGGCGAGGGCTGGGCGAAATCCATACTCTTCAATCCCCGCGCGCGCGATGAATTCGACGCCTTTTTCCGGCGCGCCGATTCCTTCGCGCTGGGTGTATGCAACGGCTGCCAGATGATGAGCAGCCTGCAGGAACTCATACCCGGGGCGGAGCACTGGCCGCGCTTCGTCCGGAACAAATCCGAGCAGTTCGAAGCGCGTTTTTCACTGGTCGAGGTGCAGCGCTCGGCTTCGCTCTTTTTCGAGCGCATGGAAGGCAGCCGGATTCCGATCGCAGTTGCGCACGGGGAGGGTTACGCCGAATTTCTCGACGCTGCGGCGCTGGCCGCTGTCCAGCCGCTGGTCACACTACGCTATGTGGATCACCGTGGCGGTGCGACGGAGCGCTACCCCTACAACCCGAACGGTTCGCCGGAAGGCATTACCGGGCTCACTACACCGGACGGGCGTTTTACCATACTCATGCCGCATCCGGAACGCGTATTTCGCACCGTGCAGAATTCCTGGCACCCCGACGAATGGGGCGAAGACGGGCCGTGGTTGCGGATGTTCCGCAATGCGCGCAGATGGTGCGGATAACATGGTTCGTGCTTCGATGAACTCAGCACGAACGGGGATTGAAAAGTACCGCTCGCCCTGAGTTTATCGAAGGGTGAGCGGTCTTCCCTGCAGAATTACTCGATTTTCGCCTTGGAGCGTAGGTCCGCCAGCACCTTCTGGACCATCTGCTGCTGCACGTTGCGCTGAAGGTTCGGCTTCACGGCTTCAAACGCCGGCGGCTGGAACGGCCGCTCGTCTTCGAGCCGGATCACGTGCCAGCCGAAATTGGACTGGACCGGCGTTTCGGTCATCTGGCCTTTCTTGAGCTTCGCCATCGCGTCGCCGAACGGCTTCACGAAGTTGCCCGGCACGTTCCATTCGAGGTCGCCGCCTTTGTCCTTGGTGCCCGTATCCTTGGAGCGCTCGGCCGCGAGCTTCTCGAAACTCGCGCCTTTCTTGACCTGCGCGATGATCTCCTTCGCCTCCCCTTCGTTCTCGACCAGGATGTGGCGCGCCTTGTATTCCTTGCCGCCGAGCTGGCTCTTGATGCGATCGTATTCCTTCTTGAGCGTGTCGTCGTTCACCGGGTTCTTCTGCAGATAGTCCTGCACGTAAGCGTTGACGAGGATGTCCTGGCGATTGATCTCGATCGCCGCTGCCACATCCGGCTTCTTGTTGAGCCCTTTTTTGATCGCTTCCTGC
>DATFGD010000589.1:0-6392 GCA_035249725.1 Burkholderiales bacterium | reverse complement strand
GCAGCGCACTAAGCACGTTGAGATATTCTCAAAAGGGGTTGAGCAGAATGCGGGCCGCGTTTCCGACAGCGGCCGATTCGGCGCTTTACTATTTGAGCACTGTGGCATAGTCCATAACCGCCCGACAGCATACGACTTAGTCTGCCTGTTCGGGACGGTTAGATGTGACGGTCAATCTCGACGCTGTCCGCTTGTCACTGAAAGTGATGTCAGGGAGGCACCCGCATGGCAACGCTCGATCGCATCGCAAAAGTGGAATCAAGGTGCACCCCGGCTGCCTTGACTTTCCTTCGCGAACTCGCAAACCATCCCTGCTTCGCCGACCTGGTCGCAAAGCTGGAGCAGATCGATAACGCCATTTCACGGGCCGATGTAGAAGATGCATTCGCAGCACTTTTGAAAAGGACGCCCCCGACGAACGATTAAGAACGTTAGCGGAGCATCGTGCCTGAAAGCACCCGATCGTATTGTTCATGCAGCCGCAATAAACAGTCGCTCTTTCAGCGTGGTCAATTGATCGCGCAGAGTGGCGGCGCGCTCGAATTCGAGGTTGCGCGCCGCCTCCAGCATCTCCTTCTCCAGTCGTTTGAGCTCACGCGTGAGCTCTTTTTCACCCATCGCCTCGTAGCGCGCGAGGCTCTGCGCCGCCTTGATTCCCTGGCGCGCGGATTCGGGATCGTAAACGCCGTCGATGATGTCCTTGATTCGCTTCTTGATGCCCTGGGGTGTGATGCCGCGTGCTTCGTTGTAGGCAATCTGCTTTCCGCGTCGCCGTTCGGTCTCGCCGATCGCGCGTCGCATGGAATCAGTAACGGTATCCGCGTAGAGGATCGCCGTGCCGTTGATATGCCGCGCCGCGCGCCCTATGGTCTGGATCAGCGAGCGCTCGGAACGCAGGAAGCCTTCCTTGTCCGCGTCCAGTATGGCGACGAGCGAAACCTCCGGGATGTCCAGCCCTTCCCGCAGCAGATTGATCCCCACCAGCACATCGAACTCGCCGAGCCGCAGGTCGCGGATGATTTCCACCCGCTCTACCGTCTCGATGTCGGAATGGAGGTAGCGTACTTTGATGCCGTGCTCCGCCAGGTAATCGGTGAGATCTTCCGCCATTCGTTTGGTGAGCGTGGTGACCAGCACGCGCTCGCCCTGTTTCACGCGCGCGTTGATCTCGGAAAGGAGATCATCGACCTGTGTCGCTGCAGGACGCACTTCCAGCTGCGGATCGACCAGCCCGGTCGGACGTACCACCTGTTCCACCACCTGCGCCTGGTGGGTTCGCTCGTACTCCGCCGGCGTCGCCGAGACAAATATCGTGCGCCGGATGATGGTCTCGAATTCATCGAACCGAAGCGGCCGGTTGTCGAGCGCGGAAGGCAACCGGAAGCCGTAGTCCACAAGGTTCTCTTTCCGCGCGCGATCGCCGCGATACATCCCGCCGAGTTGGGGAATCGTGACATGGCTTTCGTCGATGATCATCAACGCATCGGGGGGCAGATAATCGATCAGCGTAGGCGGCGGCTCGCCCGGATTTCGTCCCGACAGATGCCGCGAGTAGTTCTCGATTCCCTTGCAGAAACCCATCTCGTTCAGCATCTCGAGATCGAAGCGCGTGCGCTGTTCGATGCGCTGAGCTTCGAGCAGTTTGCCGTGCTGCTGGAACCACTCGATGCGCTCGCGCAGCTCCGACTTGATCGCTTCGATGGCACGCAACGTCGTCGCGCGCGGCGTGACATAGTGACTCGAGGGATACACGGTGTAGCGCCCTACCCGCTGCAATATCTGCCCGGTCAGCGGATCGAAAACGTGAATGGTCTCGACTTCATCGTCGAACAGCGTGAGCCGGACTGCGGTCTCGGAGTTCTCCGCAGGGAAGATGTCGACGATTTCGCCGCGTACCCGAAAAGTACCACGCCGGAATTCGAGCTCGTTGCGCTGGTACTGCATCTCCGTAAGGCGCTTGATCGCATCACGCTGCGCAAGCTTCTCTTTCTCGCGCAGGTGCAGGATCATGCCGTGATATTCGACCGGGTCGCCGATGCCATAGATCGCGGAAACGGTCGCGACGATGATGGCATCCCTGCGCTCGAGGAGGGATTTGGTCGCAGAAAGCCGCATCTGCTCGATGTGCTCGTTGATGCTCGAATCCTTCTCGATATAGAGGTCTTTCGAGGGTACATACGCTTCGGGCTGGTAGTAGTCGTAGTACGAGACGAAATACTCGACTGCGTTGTCCGGGAAAAAGTCCCGCATCTCGGAATAAAGCTGCGCCGCCAGCGTCTTGTTGGGCGCCATGATGAGCGCCGGGCACCCTATGCGTGCGATGACGTGGGCCATCGTATAAGTCTTGCCGGAGCCCGTTACCCCCAGCAGCGTCTGGTAGGCCAGCCCATCGCGCAGGCCAGCGGTAAGCTTTTCGATCGCCTCGGGTTGATCGCCCGCCGGAGAAAACGACTCGTAGAGCCGGAAGGGGCTGTCGGGAAACGTAAGCGCGACGGGGGTGACCCGCCCCGCCTGAGCTGATTTCGATGCCGCGTTCGCCATGCGTGGTATCACCTGTCAGAGCAAACCGCAAATTGTCCCATAGCGCGCACATCCGCCGCCAGTCGGTATCACGCAAACGCAAGGCTCAGTCGAGGCGTTTGCGCCGCACAAAAAGCACCCTCGAGCAGGTAGAATGCGACGTATGAACGCATCCGTGCTCCAATCGCTGGAAATGGCGCCCAAGGATCCGATACTGGGCGTCACTGAAACCTTCAATGCCGATACCAGCCCGAACAAGGTCAATCTCGGCGTCGGTGTCTACTGCGACGACGAAGGCAAGGTCCCGGTGCTCGAATCGGTACGGCGCGCCGAACAGAAGCTCGCCGAAACGCCGCTGCCACGCAATTACCTTCCGATAGACGGTTTGCAGGCTTACGACCGGGCCGTGCAGCGGCTGGTTTTCGGTGACGACAGCGAAGCGGTGCGTGCCGGTCGCATCGTCACCGTACAGACGCTGGGCGGAACCGGCGGACTCAAAGTGGGCGCCGACCTCCTGCGCCGGATCAATCCCGCCGCAGGGCTGTGGATCAGCGATCCCAGCTGGGAAAACCATCGCGCGCTCTTCGAATACGCCGGCTACACCGTCAACGCCTATCCTTATTACCACGCGCCCTCGCATGGTGTCGATTTCGACCGCATGATCGGCGCCCTGGAGACACTTCCTGCCGGCTCGGTCGCCGTTTTACACGCCTGCTGCCACAATCCGACGGGCGTGGACCTCTCCGCCGAGCAGTGGGAGCGCGTGATCCAGGCAGTCAATGCGCGTGGACTGGTGCCATTTCTCGACCTCGCCTATCAGGGATTTGCCGACGGAATCGATGCGGATGCCTACGCCGTGCGCCGCTTCACTGAAGCGTGTCCCGTCGTCTTCGTATCGACTTCCTTCTCCAAGTCGTTGTCGCTCTACGGCGAGCGGGTCGGCGCCCTGTCGGTCGCCACGCGGGATGCGGATGAAGCAGCCCGAGTGTTGAGCCATCTCAAGCGGGTCATCCGCACCAACTACTCCAATCCGCCGACCCATGGCGGGCAGACCGTAGCCATGGTGCTCACGACACCGGAGTTGCGGACGCTGTGGGAACGCGAGCTGGGCGGCATGCGTGATCGCATCAAGCTGATGCGCCGCGAGCTGGTCGAAAAAATCCGCGCGATCAGAGCGGATTTCGATTTCAGCTTCGTCGTGCGCCAGCGCGGCATGTTCTCGTACTCCGGCCTGTCGCGCGAACAGGTGCTCCGGCTGCGGAAAGAACATTCGGTGTATGCGATCGAAAGCGGTCGAATCTGCGTGGCTGCGCTCAATTCGCGCAATATCGACTACGTCGCGCGGGCGGTGGCAAGCGTGCTGGTTTGAAATTCCGGCTTGCCTGAATAGGCCTGGCTACGGCTTTTCTTCTTTTTTGCCGAAGAGGTTTTCCGTCCACTGGCCGACCTTCGCGCCAACCGACGTGCCTAACCCGGGACCCAATATGGCCGTGCCCACGGCGGCACCCGCGACAGTTCCCCCCGTCGGCAGGAGCAGCGGACTTTGCACGGTGCCGGAAACGTTGAGCGGCACGCTCGCGGAGGCAATATGGGCGGCCTTCACCTCGGCGCTGATCCGCCCGGAAAGCGCCTTGTCTTGAGCAATGTTGACGTTGCCGCTGGCCGCCAGCGCGCCCGACGCGATCTTGAGCTGCGTGAACCGATAGGCCCCCCGCTCCATGACGAGCTGCCCTGAAAGCTCGTCGAACCGCGTTTCGCCGCCGGTCGGCTCCTTGGTGAGCAGGCTCGTGGCGGCCTTCCGGATATCGACGCCATAAAGGACACCGTTTTGCACGTTGAACGGCGTCTCGACGCGCAACGCGTTGGCGAATTGCGACGCGTTGGCCGCTTTGGCCGACAACACGGGTTTCGCATTGAGCCGGCCGCTCATGCGGTTGCCGGGCGAAAGCAGCGGGACGAGATTCTTCAACTCGATTTGATGAACGTCAAATCGCCCCGTAAGCTGCAGTCCCTTCTGCCAGCGTAGCGCCGCATTGCCCTTAACCGTTCCACCGTAAAGCCTCGCATTGACGTCATTGAAGGTCGCGTTGCCGAGCGTGGCGACGGCCCTCATGTTCAGCTCGTCGAAAACGATCGGTGGATCGAGCGGCAGCTTCCACGATTTGGCGGTTACGTCGATGAGGTACTTTTGCCCTTCCGGTTTGACCGTCGCCTTAAGGGCCCCGTCGCGCGTCGCGACGGTTGCTTCCTGCGGTTGGCCGCCATCGTTCGTGACGATATTGGCATCGAACGGTCCGAATGCGTTTTTGCCGAGATGCACGATAGCGCCATCCAGCCGAATGCTCTTGATGCGTATCTGCGCCGGTTCGGCGCCGCCAGATTGGGTCCATGCCGGTATTTTCTCGAACGCATTCTGACTGAGGACGAGATCCTCGATCTCGATACTGCGAATAATCTTGACGGCGTCCAGCAGTGACCACCATTCCGGCGTGACCGTGATACGGCCGACTTTCACATCCGCCGTCTTCCCCAGCGCAACGCCGCGCACGGTAAGGTGAGGAAACGGAAGCACCGAGGCACGCAGGCTTTGGACCGACACCCGCTCCTTCAGCTTCGCCGATGCTTCGCGCTCGATGTACGGGATGTAGTCGTCGAGCGAGACCAACAGCGGTACGACGGCCAGCACGATAAGCGCGATGCCCAACGCGATCGCGCTGCGTTTGAGCCATTTCATGCGCCGCTTACTCCCTCCTTCCCATTCGCCGCGGTAGGTACGCGATTAATATATGCGGCTTTCGAAAGAGGCGCCACTGCCGCTTTTGCAGCGGCTTATCTTACCGATGGCGCGGCGGTAGCGCGTATATCTGCCGCGCTGAAAGCTACGCGCAAGCTTGCTGAGCTATATTGCAGCGATGGCGATTCATATACAGGCGTGCCGTCTCACCGAATACCCATATGCTGATTGAAGACAGCGGCGACAAACCAGCAGAACGAAGGTTGGAGCTTTATGCGGCGGCTCTGGCCATAATCGGCTTTATTGTTGTGTGGCTCGGGCTCTCTTAGGGCCGAAGAACCGCTGTATCGGACTCGGTCTTCGACTCAATCCGGGGGTTGACCTGCCGCGGCAGCAATAACGGCCGGATTGTGTGTTATCCAGGAACCCCGCGGAAGCGGGGTTGCCTGTTTCAGGCTGTTGCCGTCAGAAATCCTCGATCACGGTCGGAAATGCAAAACCAAAAGTAAGAATAAATCCAAGCAGCTTCAATAGGAGGATTCCCTTCTGAATTGGACTCATCTGGGGGAATTTGATAGCCGGCCCTGTCGCCGCGCTCCCTTGCGCAGCCGCCGTTTTGTCGGACATAGCGATCTCCAGTGGTGTAGTTGATAGTCTCCGAGCATGGCGCGCCGGACGCCAAACGACGTCCGCGGGAGCAAGCCGCCCCGTGCTCGGAAGCGCCAGCGTGAGGCATCCGCCTTTCGCGAGACTTACAGTGAGTTCGCGTATGGCGGCGCAGGCCGCTCAGGTGCGACAGCCATCGCTGGAACCATGGGCCACGGGGGAGGCGCTTCGTAACTGATTGAGTTGTGGCTCCCCGACCAGGGCTCGAACCTGGGACCTGCGGATTAACAGTCCGTCGCTCTACCGACTGAGCTATCGGGGAATTAGGGACTTACAGAACCAGGATCCAACGGCTGTGCCGAAAATGCGCCATCGGATGAAAGGGGCGAATTATACCAACCCCGGCCGAGGCGTTCCACAGCTGGCCCTCCCGAGACACTTCGGCATCCAGCAAGCCGCTCAGTACATCTCGCGGGCTCAGATGATTCGACGCCGGTGCGCGCAACGCTTCACCCCCCGACCGCCAACCGCA
>DATFGD010000588.1:0-6456 GCA_035249725.1 Burkholderiales bacterium | reverse complement strand
GATGCTGCCCCCGCCGCCCGGCTTGTTGACGACGGTGAGCGTCGTCGGAACGAGCTTGTTCCCAGCGAGTATGCGCTCCATGGCGCGCGCGGTCTTGTCGTTGCTGCCGCCGGGTGCGGAGCCGGCCACGATCTCGACATTCTTTTGCGGCGCCCACGCTTGTGCGTAAACATTTACGCTCGCAACCGCGAGTGCTGCGGCGATCAAGAGCCCATAACATACGTTCATGCCGGCTTCTCCTCCGTAAGGCATCATGCGCTCGGGCATCATAGTCAACGCGCGCAGGAACGCCAAGCACCGTGGCCGGTCGGTCTACCGCACGCTGCTTGAACGCGGTAACCTTTGGTCAAAATCAACTCGTGTGGGGTCCCATCCATGAACGGCGCGCAAAGCCTTGTGCGCACGCTGGTTGCGAACGGCGTGAACGTCTGCTTCACCAATCCCGGCACCTCGGAAATGCACTTCGTCGCCGCGCTCGACAAAGTGGAGGGCATGCGGTGCGTGCTCGGTTTATTTGAAGGTGTCGTCACCGGCGCGGCGGACGGCTACTACCGCATGACGGGCCGGCCGGCCTGCACGCTGCTCCACCTTGGACCGGGACTTGGAAACGGGCTCGCAAATCTGCACAACGCAAAAAAGGCGCGCTCCGGCATCGTCAATATCGTCGGAGAGCACGCGACGCACCACCTCAAGCACGACGCGCCGCTCACCGCCGATATCGCCGGCATCGCGCGTCCGGTATCGCATTGGGTGCATACCGTTGCGAGCGCGCGCAGTCTCGCTGCGGATTGCGCCGCTGCGATCCAGCAGGCGCGGAATCCGCCGGGACATATCGCCACACTGATTGCGCCCGCGGATACGGCATGGGGCGAGGCCGAAGCGCCCGCCCGCGCGGAGCCGCCCGGTGCGCGCAAACTCGCGGCGAGCGGTGCGGTGATCGACGCGGTTCGCGCGCTCACGTCGGGCGAACCCGCGATGCTATTGCTGGGTGGGGCGGCACTGCGCGGCCGGGCGCTCGAGGATGCCGGCCGCATCGCCGCGAAAACCGGCTGCCGCCTGATGTCCGAGTACAACAACGCGCGCATGGAGGGCGGGGCGGGGCGCGTGCGTGTGGACCGGCTGCCGTATCCGGTCGACAACGCCCTCGACACGTTGAAGGAAGTGCGGCAGCTCGTCGTGGCCGGCGCGAGGGTGCCGGTCTCCTTCTTTGCCTATCCGGGTAAGCCGAGCGTGCTTACGCCCGAAAACTGTGTCGTGACGCGGCTGGCCGGCGTGGACGAAGATCTTGCCGCTGCGCTTTCCGCGCTCGTCGGCGCACTGGACGCGGCGCATGTGCCGCCCGCGCACGTGAACGACTTGCGGCGTCCCGCGCTTCCCGCGGGCAAGGTCACGCCCGATGGCATCGCCGCCGTCCTCGCGGCGCTACTCCCCGAAGACGCGGTCGTGATCGACGAATCCGTGACGACCGGCAGGAACTTCGGCGCCGCGATGGCGAGCGCGCCGCCGCACGACTGGTTGAACATCATGGGCGGCGCCATCGGCTGGGCGTTGCCCGCAGCCACCGGTGCGGCCATCGGCGCACCCGATCGGAAAGTGGTTGCGCTGGAAGGCGACGGCAGCGGCATGTATACGCTGCAGGCGCTCTGGACCATGGCGCGCGAGAATCTGGATGTAACGGCGGTCGTGCTCGCAAACCGCTCGTATCAGATCCTGCATACCGAACTGCGCAACATGGGTGCGGGCACGCCGGGCCAGCGTGCCGCCGACATGCTGACCCTCGACCGCCCGCATCTCGACTGGGTTGCGCTCGCGCGCGGCCTCGGCGTGGAAGGCGGGCGCGCGGCTACTCTGGAAGAGTTCGCGCTGCAACTCAAGAACGCATTTGCGCGCCGCGGCCCGTATCTCGTCGAACTCGTGTTTTGATTCGGATTGTGGTGCGGATATCGTAACAGGGGTCGGCACCGGTGCGACAAGCAATTCCTCCAGTGCCCTCTGGGCCACCGTGTTCAATCTTGCGTTACCAGTCAGACCGGGTCCCAGTACGGCTTGGGTCCTATGCGTTTCACGATGTAATCGATGAAAGCTCTGACCTTCGCGGACAGCTGACGGTTGGGCAGATACACCGCGTAAATATGCTGCTCGAGCGGCACGTAGTCTGAGAGCACCGCCTGCAACTTTCCGTTCTGAAGTTCTTTGCCGATGATAAAGGTCGGCAGGAGCGCTATACCCAGTCCACCCAAAACTGCCTGCGACAGTGCCTCATCGTCGTTGACTCTCAGGTCACCCGATGCGGGCACCGAGATGTCCCCTTCGGGCCCGCGTAGCCGCCAGGGGTCCTGAGGGTTGAAATACGTATAAGTAAGACAATTGTGACGCTCCAGGTCTGTGGGTGTCTTGGGCACGCCGTGGCGCTTGAAGTATTCGGGAGTCGCGCATATCTGGCGGTTCACCGCCGCGAGTCTGCGCGCGACTAAATTTGGCGCCGGCTCCTTTGCAATGCGTACTGCAACGTCGTAGCCCTCTTCTGCCAGATCGACGAACCGGTCGGTGATCGCCATATCGATCTTGAGTTTGGGATAAAGAGGCAGAAACTCGGCCAACATCGGCGCGATATGAAGTGTTCCGAACGCCACTGAGGCGGTGATCTTCAGCACTCCACGCGGCTCCGAATGCAGCCGCCCCACTGCGAGTTTTGCTTCTTCCAGCTCCGACACGATCCTCGCGCAATGTTCGTAGAACATCGCGCCGGCCTCCGTCAGGCTCATGTTGCGTGTCGTGCGGTTGAGCAGCCTTGCACCAACAGAATGCTCGAGCTGCGTCACCCGCTTACTCACCAGTGACTTGGACAATCCCAAATCACGTGCCGCCCCAGAAAAGCTTCTCGTTTCCACAACGCGCGCGAAGACGGCCATCCGTTCGAGATCTTCCATTGCTTCGTCCATTGTCCACAGCTGCGAACAGTATTGTTCAAGGGAATGGACTTATCAAGCGCGTGTATTGCCTATATCTTCCAACAAGACCGGAACATAGCTAACGCTCAGACCACAGGAGACGGCATGAAACAGTTGACGAGAATGAACAATGCCGAGCTTGCACAGCACGTGGAGCGGCTAAAGCGTGACGTGCAGGATTTCAGCGGCAGAACAGCCCACGTAGCGAGCACATTGAAATGCGAAGGGCGGGATCATGGCAGCGATCCTCTCTATCAGAGGCTGTCTTCAATCCGGGATTTCCTGCGCGAGCAGCTCGCTGAGGCAGAACAGGAAGTCACGCGTCGCTCGCACGAGAGCGAACAGCGCCGTCCCACGACTTCGCTGGGCGCTGCACTCCTGGAGTTATCGTTGCCGTGGCGCCGAATCAGGGCGACCAAATGAAACCGGCATTCTGGCGTTTCGCCCGGTAACGAACAATTAAGTTTCGCGCCTGGATTCGATGCAGGCTATGTGCGCGCTTCTTTGCGTAGTTAACTTTTTACTGTCTGAGGTACCAATGAGAACCAATACCGCGACCTGGCTCACAGAGCACGATTATGCACGCCTGAAGCATCTTCTTGCAGAACTCGCTCGCCAATCAAGAGGTATGCAGGCGGGGCTGGAAACACTTGAAGAGATCCTCGATTCGGCGCGCGTCGTGGAGCCGCAACGAGTACCGGAGCACGTCGTGACGATGAATTCGCGCGTGCTGTTTGAAGACGTGCTTACCCGAGATCACGGCACCGTGACCGTCGTGTACCCGGCGGACGCCGATCCGTCTGGCGCGAGAATATCGGTACTTTCGCCAGTCGGTGCTGCGCTGATCGGAGAAAGCGAAGGCAGCGAGGTCGAGTTGCCGCTTCCTTACGGCAAGACCCGTCGTATTCGCATCATCAGCGTGCTATACCAGCCCGAAGCTCAGGGTGAGTTCGCTCTTTAGATGCCTTATGACACCGGAGAAACCGATGAATCACAATTACCCCATCGAGCAGCTTGCGCGTAGCGTACAAACGCGATTCCAGGCCGGCTTCGCGAGAACGACTATGCAGCTCATGCCGGTGTTCGAGGACGCCCGTCTGGAAGCAACGGCGCACGGGCTCAAGATATTGGGCGCAAACGAAATGGCGTTGACCGGCCCGAGCGAGGTCATACGCAAGATTTGCGCGCATGAGGTATTGCTCGAGGAGCCACAGGTGCGGCGCCACTATTACGCAGGCCAGTTGCGCGAACCGATCATGTGCGTCCGAACAAGCGTCGATTCGGAGCTTGCGGAGGTGGTTATTCAGGATCTCGTCGCACGCGGCTCGACAATAGACTCCGTGTATTGGCTGCGCAGTCCCGCGGTGATTCGCGCTCAAGCCCCACTGCGGAACCTGCTCGGCTACTCCCACGTGCTTGCGGAACTCTCAAAGGGAGCAGCAAATCTGAAAATGTGGCTCAGCCACTACGCGCCCGTAATGCCCGGCCCGGGGGGTGAGGCGGCGTGAGCCACGCGGGACCAGCGTCGAAGAGTCGCGGCTGAGGCAGTGAGCCCAAACGTTTCGGTATGCGCGAGGCAAACTGTCGTCTAAGCCGCGCGGACCACGCTAGTCGCCGGTGCGCGCGGACAGCTCGTGCACGACCACACCCTCCATCGGATCGACGGGCGCTTTCCATGGCGCGCGCTGGATCATGCGCCGCGTGTCCGCAAATCCGGCTTCGCAGCGGAACCGGATGCCATCGGTGCTGAAGTCGAGATCCTTCATGTAGTCCTCGCCTTCGAGCGCCGGTGCGAGGAGGCGCACGACATGCATCGTGGTGCCGCAGCCCCAGGACGCCAGTTCGCGGCATTTCGGAGTGCGTTGTTTCTCAGCCGAAAGGCTCTTCGAGAGCTCGCGAATCACGTGGCGCAAGTGATGGATCTGCTTCTGGCGGGCGATGTGGCTGTCGTCGCGGCTTGCATACTGGATGTCCTTCTGCCGCGCCATCACCTGCCACAGCGACTCTGGCTCGTGGCCGATGGGCTGCCAGACGTTGACCCCGAAGATGACCGAGTCGCGTCGCGGGTTGTCGTCGAGCACGGCTTCGAGCGGCGTGTTGGAATAGAGTCCTCCATCCCAGTAGGCTTCGCCGTCGACGCGAATCGCCGGGAAGCCGGGCGGCAGGGCGCCCGAGGCCATGACCTCCTCGAGGCCAAGCGCCCCGGCGCGGCTGTCGAAGTAGCGCAGCGCACCGCTTTTCACGTTCACTGCGCCGACCGTCAGGCGCGGATGCGCGGCGTTGAGGACCGCCAGATCGATCAGTGAAGCGAGCGTCTCGCGCAGAGACGCGGTATCGTAGTAGGAGGCCGCGTCGAGCCCGACGTTCGCCTGCGGGCCGCTCCACGCCAGCATCCGTGGCGAGAAGAAATGAGGAATCCCGAACGCGAGGGTCGAGAAATTCTCCAATGCTTCGCCGGCGCCCGGCCAATACCGCAATGCCGGAAACGGCGATTCGTGCTCGAAACGCCGCCATAGTTCGCGTAACCGAGGAAGGCGGTCCCCGGGCCTGTTCCCTGCAATGACAGCTCCATTGATCGCGCCGATCGACGTGCCTATGACCCAGTCGGGCTCGATGCCGGCCTCGTGCAGCGCCTCATACACCCCAACCTGATAGGCGCCGAGCGCGCCGCCGCCCTGCAGTACAAGCACTACCTGACCCGGAACGTTTGCCTTCACTGCGCCGTCCAGCCGCCGTCGACCGGCAGCAGCGCTCCGGTGATCGACGCCGCCTCTTTCGAGCACAGGAACGCGACAAGACCGGCGATTTCCTCGACCGCGACGAACTTCTTCGTGGGCTGCGCGGCCAGCAGCACATCGCGCTTCACGGCCTCTTCGGAGATGCCACGCGCCTTCGCAGTATCCGGGATTTGCTTCTCCACCAGCGGCGTGAGCACATAGCCGGGACACACTGCGTTTACCGTGATCCCGTGCTCCGCCACCTCCAACGCAACCGTCTTCGTGAATCCGGCGATGCCGTGCTTCGCGGCGACATAGGCCGATTTGAAGGGGCTCGCTACCAGCGCATGCGCGGAGGCGATATTGATGATGCGCCCCCAACGCCTC
The DNA here is from genome assembly GCA_035249725.1 of Burkholderiales bacterium. Classification (GTDB taxonomy): domain Bacteria; phylum Pseudomonadota; class Gammaproteobacteria; order Burkholderiales; family SG8-41; genus DSOT01. The sequence continues at coordinate 401 of DATFGD010000588.1, read as the reverse complement.
GACTTCATCGCAGGCAGCGCGGCGCGTACCGTGTGAAAGGATGAGGACAGGTTGATCGCGATGATCGCATCCCACTTGTCGAGCGGGAACTCATCGACCGGTGCAACGTGCTGGATTCCGGCGTTGTTGACCAGGATATCGACCGCGCCGAACTCGGCAATGGTCTTCCCTAGCATTCCGGCGATGGCCTCGGGCTTGGTCATGTCGGCGCCATCGTAAATGACCGTTACCCCGTGCTCGGCGGCAAGCCGGGAGCGCAACTCCTCGATCTCACCTGCCTTGCCGAAACCGTTGAGTACGATATTGGCGCCCTCGATCGCCAGCCGGGTCGCAATACCGAGCCCGATGCCTGACGTGGAGCCGGTCACCAGAGCGGTCTTTCCTCTTAGCATCGATGTTCC
>DATFGD010000587.1:0-5819 GCA_035249725.1 Burkholderiales bacterium | reverse complement strand
CTTCGATGCCGTGCTGTCGGTTGCAGGACCGCTCGGTCAGCGAACGATGACGCTGGACGAACTGTATCGGTTGCCTGAGGACACGAGGCGCACGGAGACGACGCTCGGCGAAAACGAGCTCATCGTCGCAATCCGTCTGTCCCTGCAGGACGAAGCGACACGCAGCATTTACCTGAAGGCAATGGACCGCGCAGCGTTTTCTTTTGCGCTTGCCGGAGTCGCCGCAGTCGTGCGCCTCGCGGACGACCATCGCCGCATCGCGCGTGCACGGCTCGTACTGAGCGGCGTGGCGCCGATTCCGTGGCGCGCGCAAGCAGCCGAAGCAATCCTTGCAGGCGCAGAACCCAAGCCGGCATTGTTCAGCATTGCGGCTGACGCAGCCTTACGCGGTGCAATCCCCTTACTTCAGAACGGCTGGAAGGTTCCGCTGCTGCGATCGCTGATCGTGCGCGCGCTCGAACGGTTGACCGCGAAACAAAATCTGTCGCGCGCATAGCACCTTACCCATAAGTCGCCGACTCCAATAAGCGGGTCGGCTCTGCCCCATGTCATCATCCGGGCAACGGAATGCGGTCTCCGCGGTCTACTAGATACCCATGAAATACAAGGACTATTACAAGATACTCGGCGTTTCGCGCGATGCCGGTGGCGAGGACATCAAAAAAGCCTATCGCAAGTTGGCGCGCAAGTATCACCCCGACGTGTCGAAGGAGCCCGGTGCCGAGGAGAAATTCAAGGAAGTCGGCGAAGCGTATGAAACCTTGAAGGACGCGGAAAAGCGTGCCGCGTACGACCGGCTCGGCAGTTATCAGTCAGGGCAGGAATTCCGGCCGCCGCCCGATTGGGAACAGCAGTTTCATCCGCACTTTGGCAGTGGCGATGTCGATTTCGAGGATCTCGATCTCGCAGATCTCTTTGCGGGCTTGACCGGGCGCCGCCGCGCGCGGTCGTCGGGCGCCACCATGGCGATACCCGGCCAGGACTATGAGATGACGGCGGAACTCACGCTCGAACAGGCTGCACTCGGCACCGAAGTGGATGTCAATCTGAGCGTCCTGGAACGCGATGAGCGCGGCGTGCCGCGCCGCAGCCCGCGCAGTTTCAAGGTTCGCATCGCCAAAGGCGCGACGAACGGACAGCGACTGAGAGTGCCGGGCAAAGGCGGTAAAGGATTGAACGGCGGGCGCGACGGCGATCTCTATCTCAATATCGCGCTGCGGCCGCATCCGCTGTTTCGCCCCGATGGGCACGATCTTTACCTCGATCTGCCGCTTGCGCCGTGGGAAGCAGTGCTGGGCGCGACCGTTGAGGTGCCGACGCTTACCGGCATCGTGCGTCTGAAAGTGCGGCCGGGTACGCAGGCGGGCCAGCGCTTGCGGCTCGCGGGGCGCGGTCTGCCCAGGCCTCGCGGCGGTGCGGGCGACCTTTACGCCATCGTACAGATCGTCGTTCCCGAAACACCCGGCGAGCGCGAGCGCGCACTCTTCAGCCAACTCGCCAGCGCATCGGACTTCAAACCGCGTACCAACCTGCAACGCGAGGGCACCAAGTGAAAATCGAACTGACCGAGGCACTGTGGCTGGACGAACGCGAGGAATTTTCCCTGCCCGAACTTGCCGAACTTTCCGGGCTTTCGATCGCGGAGCTGGAACAGCTCGTGGAGTACGAAGCGTTCGCGCCAGCCGAGACCAAGGCAGCGGTCCCGGTCTTCAAGGCGCAGTCCCTGGTTACTGCGCGCATTGCGTGCCGTTTGCGCGATGATTTCGAACTCGACCCGCCGGGGCTCGCATTGATACTCACGCTGCTCGAACGCATTCGCGAACTTGAAACACAGTTGCACGGCGTGCAATGCCGGCTTCCGGGCCGGTTGCGTTGAATGCCGCCGTGCTTGAATTGTCCCGATTCAGCCTCATTTGACTGTAATGACCATCCCGGGTGATCGATATGCCACCGCGTAGTCCGGCGAGCTGGATGTGGGAAGAAGCGTGCACGCTGCTCGACGAAGCGGAGCGCCTGCATCGCCGGTTCTTCCGCTTGACGGCATCTTCGCAAGCACGGCCGGTGTGGGAGCCGCCGGTCGACGTTTTCGAAGATGAGCGCGAAATCATCATCGTAACGGCGCTTCCCGGGGTGGCGCCGGATCGCGTCGATGCTGCGTTCGATGAGACCGGAACGCTGGTGATCCGCGCCGAGAGCCGCATACCGTTCGGCGGGCCGGGATGCGAGGTGCACCGACTCGAAATTCCGTACGGTTATTTCGAGCGGCGCGTACAGCTTCGCCCCGGACACTACGAGCTCGGCAGCCGCCGCTTCGCCGAGGGATGCCTCACGCTGACATTGCGCAAGTTGGATTGAGAACTGAATGAGCGAATACCCCATCATGCCCGCCACGGCCGACGCGATCCAAACCTCGCCCGATACGCCGGCAACAGCGACGCAGCCGCCCCGTGAGAGCGCTGCCCGTCCGCTGCCGCACGATGCCATCATCATCCTGCCGGTACGCAACCTCGTCCTCTTCCCGGGCGTCGTGCTGCCCATTACGGTGGGCCGGCCGCGCTCGCGCGCGGCGGCACAGGAAGCGGTGCGCGCGCAACGCCCGATCGGCGTGCTGCTGCAAAGCAAGCCCGAATCCGACGAGCCGGGCCCCGAAGACCTGCATTGGGTCGGTACTTCGGCGAACGTGCTGCGCTACGTCACCGGGCCCGACGGCTCGCACCATCTCATCTGCCAGGGCGAACGCCGGTTCCGTGTGCTGCAGTTCATCGAAGGCTATCCGTTCCAGGTGGCGCGAGTGCAATTCATCGAGGAAACGGAAGCGGTTGATTCGGACATCGAAGCGCGGGCCCACAATCTGATGGAGCGGGCCGTCGAGATCCTGCAACTGCTGCCGCAGGCGCCGGAAGAAATGGCGGCGGCGCTGCGCAGCGTGAAATCGCCGGCGCGGCTCGCTGATTTCATCGCGGGATTCGTCGAATTGCCGCCCGAAGAGAAGCAGCAACTGCTCGAGATGTTCGATCTCAAGGCGCGGCTCGACAAGCTGCTGGAGGTACTCTCGCATCGCGTCGAGGTGCTGCGTCTTTCGCGCGAAATCAACGAGCGCACCAAGGAATCGATCGACGAGCAGGGGCGCCGGCACCTGCTGCGCGAGCAAATGCGCACGATTCAGAAAGAGCTGGGGGAAGGCGACGAGAACGCGGCTGAAATCGCCGAGCTCGACAAGGCGATTACCGACGCCAAGATGCCGGAAGAGGTGGAAAAACAGGCGCGCAAGGAACTGCAGCGTCTCGAGCGCATGCCCGAGGCCGCGGCCGAGCATTCGATGGTACGCACGTATCTCGAATGGCTGATCGAACTGCCGTGGAGCGTGGAAGGCGAAGAGACGATCGATATCGCGGAGGCGCGGCGCATCCTCAACGAAGATCACTACGGGCTCGAAAAAATCAAGAAGCGCATTCTCGAACACCTCGCGGTACGCAAGCTCAATCCGTCGGGCAAAAGCCCGATCCTGTGCTTTGTCGGTCCCCCGGGCGTGGGAAAAACCTCGCTCGGGCAAAGCATCGCGCGCGCCACGGGACGCAAATTCGCGCGCGTGAGTCTGGGCGGCGTGCACGACGAGGCGGAGATCCGCGGCCACCGGCGCACCTACATCGGCGCACTCCCGGGGAATATCATACAGACCGTGCGCAAGCTGGGCGCCCGCAACGGCGTCATGATGCTCGACGAGGTGGACAAGCTCGGCGCCGGCGGATTTCACGGCGACCCCGGTTCGGCGCTGCTCGAAGTGCTCGACCCGGAGCAGAACTCGTCGTTCCGCGACAACTACCTCGCCGTGCCATTCGACCTGTCGCGGATGATGTTCATCTGCACGGCGAACGTGCTCGACACGATACCGGGGCCGCTGCGCGACCGAATGGAGATCATCCAGCTACCGGGTTACACGGAACAGGAAAAGCTTCAGATCGCGCGCCGCTATCTCGTCGGTCGGCAGCTTGCGGCAAACGGAATTTCCGCCGAACAACTGGAGATCGACGACGAAGCGCTTGCGGCGATCGTGCGCGACTACACGCGCGAAGCGGGCGTGCGCAATCTCGAGCGCGAGATCGGCGCGGTGTGCCGCAACGTCGCGGTGCGCATCGCCGAAGGCCAGGCGCAGAAGGTCAGGATTGGCGCCGAAGATCTTGCGCCGATCCTGGGCCCGGCGCGCTTCGAGTCGGAAGTCGCCATGCGCACCGGCGTGCCCGGCGTGGCAACCGGGCTCGCCTGGACGCCGGTGGGCGGCGACATTCTGTTCGTGGAAGCGAGCCGCATGCCGGGCAGCGGGAAGCTGATATTGACGGGGCAACTTGGGGACATCATGAAGGAAAGTGCACAGGCCGCGCTGTCGCTTCTGAAGGCGCGTGCGCAGAAACTCGGCGTGAAAGACGAGGTGCTGGAAAAATCCGACATACATATCCACGTGCCCGCGGGTGCGACGCCCAAGGATGGCCCGAGCGCCGGCGTGGCGATGTTCGTCGCGCTGTCGTCGCTGCTCACTTCGCGTGCCGTGCGCAACGACGTCGCGATGACGGGCGAAATCAGCTTGCGCGGACTGGTTCTGCCGATCGGCGGGGTGAAGGAGAAAGTGCTCGCCGCGCTGCGCGCCGGCATCACCACCGTGATGCTGCCCGCGCGGAACAGCAAGGAACTGGAAGAGATCCCCCAGGAAGCGCGCGAGAAACTCGATCTCGTGTGGATAGAAACGGTGGACGACGCGCTTGCCACCGCGCTGACGGCGACGCCTGCTGCGGCGCTGCCCGCATAAGGCGCCGCACCCTCGGTTTCGAAAAATTGATTGATCGGCTGCCGGCCGATGCTGTCTCACAGAGGTCATCACGTTCAGGAGATCGCGCCATGGCGGCGACCATCATTGCAGGCAATTTCGAGAACAACGCGCGTGCCACGGAGGCAGTGGAAGATCTGCTGCACTCCGGCGTTGCGCCGGATCAGGTCTGTGTATTTTTTCTAAATCCGCCGGGCCAGCACGCGACGTATCCGGTCGGCGGGGACCGCAACGAGTCGCCCGGGTCCAGGCAAAGCGATACCGGGGCGTTGAAGGGCGCGGCGGTCGGCGGTGTAGTCGGCGTCGGCGTGGGTGCAGCCGCGGCGGCCAGCACAGCGGCGCTGGGCCCGATCGCCGCGCTTGCTGCGCTCGGTGTCGGCGCCTATACCGGGTCGCTCGCGGGCGCACTCGGCAAGAGCGGGAAAAAGGCCGAGCGTGAAGCGGGGGAGTCGAAGAAAGCCGACCCGCGCCGGGCGGGGATGGTGGTTGCGGTGAGAGTCTCACACCAGGCGCCGGAGAATCGTGCCATCGAGGTGCTGCGGCAGTATGGCGCGCGCGACATCGAGCGCGCCGAGGGCATGTGGCGCGACGGCAAATGGGAAGACTTCGATCCGCTCTCGTCGCCGCGACTCGTCGAGGCGGGGTAGGTGTCGGACCGCGCATGACGCCCAGGCTCGCGGCGGGGATGGTGATCTTTCGGCGCTTCGACGGCGAGTGGCGGTGCCTGATGCTTCGGGCGTACCGCAACTGGGATTTTCCTAAAGGCGAGGTCGAGCCGGGCGAAGAACCGCTTGCCGCGGCGGGTCGCGAGGCGCAAGAGGAAACGACGCTCTCGGGGCTTTTGATGCCGTGGGGTCTTGACTACTGCGAGACCGCGCCTTACGGCGGAAAGGTTGCGCGCTATTACCTCGCCGAATCGAGTGGCGGCGCGGTGTCCCTTCCGGTCAGCCCGGAACTGGGCCGTCCCGAGCATCACGAGTTTCGCTGGGCGGGCTTCGAT
>DATFGD010000586.1:0-2021 GCA_035249725.1 Burkholderiales bacterium | reverse complement strand
GGGCGATGGCGGTGCACAAGTGCGCATCACCGGCGAGGTGGTAGAGCAGCCACGCTGCCGCCGTGCCGCTGGTATGGTGGCCGGCGAGGAACAACAGCAGAATCTCGTCGTTGAGCTCGTCGTCCGAGAGGTTCAGCGTCTGCAGCGCGCGCAGCAGACTGCTCTCCGCCGCCTTGGAACGAGCGCGGTTGATCACCAGCGACATCATCTGCCGCCCCTCGCGCAGCCGCTGCTTCTTGCGCCGGCGTACCCAGGGAAGGTCCGGAAGCAGCCTGAACATGTCGGCGGCGAGATCGTCCTCGACCATGTGCACCGCCTCCACCAGCATGCTCTCGTCGCCGGGTGACAACGCGCGCGATCCGAACAGGATCATCGAGGTCATGCGCAGCGCCAGCGGCGCAGTGGTGGCATGCGCGTCGAAGACCTGTTCCCGTGCGAGTAGCGCTGCGTGGTGACGGATGATCGCTGACAGTTGCCGGACATAGGTGGAAGAGACGCCGCGGGCGAGTTGCTGATGGATAACCGCGCGGCGCTGGCGATGCGCCTCGCCGCTCAGCACCATCGAGCTCTGCCCGATGACATTGCGCAACTTCTGGATGAGCCGGCCTTTGTCGATGTCGGACTCGCTCGCCTTCATGATCGGTTTGATGAAGGTCGGATCGGTGACGAGGTATACCGGCGCAAAGCCCATCGCGAGTTTCACGAAAGGCTGCTTCGCCTCAATTCCCCGTTGCAGGAAGAATTGGAGTGGGTCACGCCGAAACGCGGGAAGGTCGCCAAACCAGGGTATCATCGTGTATCTCCATGGCCTCAGTACACGTTCTCAGAAACTGCATGCGCCTCCTGTCCTGCTCGGCGAGAGGGATTTCGCCGGCGACAATCTGAATGGGTTCGCGCATGTGCGCGTTGCCGAGAGTGAAGGGAGGACCGTAGCGTCGCGTGCGGATGCCGAGCTTGCTGAGCAACCTCTCGTGGCCAAGATCGGCAACTGCAACTAGCGCCTTTGCGGATCGCAGCAACGCAAACTGAAACATCACCGCATAGAGCAGGACGCCGTAACCGCGTTGATGGCGTCGCACGCCGAATCTGCTGATCTCCCAGTAGTCGGGCCGCCTGGGATAAGGACGCAGGGTTGCGAGGTGCGGGAAAACGTCACGGGCGAGATACGGCTTGTCGCAGCGGATCGCACGAAAGCCGCCAACGACGATATCCTGCGCCAGAAGCGTGCAGTAGACGGCACTGGGAGTGTCGAATTGGTCGGTTTCGGTGTCGGAACAGACCGGCAAGTTCCAGCCGCACTCGTCGACAAACAACGTCTTGCGAAAGCGGAAGAAGGCGGCCGCCATTTCCAAATTGCTTTGTTCGTGAAATATGGTGGCAACCAAACGCGGCACTTGGGGCATGGCTCGATTTTCCCCCGGCTTTCGGCGGCATAAGGGGGAAAATTGAGGCCATCAACAATCCCGGGAATCCGGGAGTTTTGGGATGAGGGGCATCGAAGAGGCGATAGACGCGATCGAGCGGTGCGAGACGCTCGACGAGTTGACGCGCGCGCTTCAGATGGTCATCGAGGCGCGGGGCTTCTCACATTTCGCCTTCATCGACACCTCGGTCGCTGGCGCCGACGATCCGACCCTGATCGCGACGGTTCCGCCGGCCTGGGAGCGAGAATACCGGTCGGGCGGGTTCGTGCACGTCGACCCGATGCTGCCGGTCGCGCGCCGCACCAACACGCCATTCCATTGGTTGACGGTGCCGCTGCCGCAGCGGTTAGGGCGCAAGAAGCCTGGCGCAATCAAGACGATGGAGGCGGCGCGGGACCATGGTTTCACCAATGGGCTAGTGATCCCATTTCACTACCTGGATGACCTCGGGCGGCCGTTTTCAAGCGTCTGCACCTTCTTCTGGAAGGATCGGGTCAATCAGTTCCTCTCGATGTACAAACAGGAGCGGTTGGCGCTGCACATCATCCTGCTCTACTGGGCGCAACGTGCGGTCGAGATCGAGTCGAGAAACCGCAA
>DATFGD010000585.1:0-7670 GCA_035249725.1 Burkholderiales bacterium | reverse complement strand
GAACGGAAGCCCATTTCCTTTTCGACGAAAAGAAGGCTCATGCCGCGGTGTGACGGTTGAGCAGCAGGATCGGTCTTCACCAGTACGGCGAGTGCGTCGCCCTCCACGCTGTTGGTGATCCACATCTTGGTGCCATTGACGGTGTAATGCCCACCCACGCGCGCGGCGCGCGTGCGCACCGCCTGCAGGTCGGTGCCGCAGCCGGGCTCGGTGAGCGCAATGCCGGCGCGCAGCGACCCGCTTGCGAGACGCGGCAGCAAGCGCTGTTTTTGTTCGCTCGTCCCGAAGCGCTCGATTGCGGCCGCCGTGATCAGGTGCGAATTGAAAAGACCACAGAGTGACATCCACACCGCCGCGATGCGCTCGACGATCCGCGTGTACACGGTTGCGGACAGGCCGAGACCGCCATATTCGGGGGATATCGTTGCGCCGTAGAGGCCCAATGTCGCGATCCGATCTGCGAGCTCGCGCGGATATTCATCCGCTGCCTCGAGCGCCCGCACGTGCGGCCGCACCTCGCGTTCGAGGAAACGCTCGACCGCGTCGACAATAAGTTCATCCTGATCGGACGCCGTGCCGCGATCGCCAGCCGTCGTCACCGGCTCTCCTGTATCTGCGCTGCTTCGCGCTTGGGGACGAGAAACGTGCGCTCGTAGGTCATCACGACGGCGCCATCGGCTTTGCGCGCGGTCGTACGTGCGGTGACGATTCCGGCTTGAGGACGCGAAGCAGACTCGCGCGTGGCGAGCACTTCGGATTCTGCGTAGAGCGTATCGCCGAGAAAAACCGGCGCCGGCATGCGGATATCGGTCCACCCCAGGTTGCAGATCGCGTTCTGACTCAAATCGCGCACACTCATGCCGGCGACGATGGACAGCGTGAGGCAGCTATTCACGACGATCCGCTTGTACTCCGTTTTCGCCGCATATGCCGCGTCGAAATGCAGCGGATGCGTGTTCATCGTGAGCAGCGTGAACCAGGTGTTGTCCGCTTCCGAAATGGTGCGGCCCGGCCAGTGGCGGAACACCTGCCCTACCGCGAAGTCTTCGTAACAGCGACCTTCAGGGGACTGCGACACCGCTGCGCCAGGCGCGCCCGCCATCACGCCTCGCGGGCCGCGAGGCGCGGTTCCACGGATCGCACTTCTGGAGACGCGAGCCGCAGGACCGCGCCGATATCGCGCGCCTTGTCGAGCGCCAACAAACCCCGCGCCAGGGCGTCGGCACGCTCGCGCGAAAGATAAGGCCCGACGAGCCCGTCGAATTTGGCACGCAGTTCGGACGCCGTAAGAAAATTCGCCGGCTCGCCCTTGGGCACGCGCACATACGTCTCGAAGTCGCCGCGCGCGGTAGCCATGCGCACACCGGCGCTCATTTCCGCCGGAAAATCCGCTTGCGCTTTGGGATCGATCCGGGTGCGAATGCGTTTGCAGAGCGCGAGCGTGTCGCGGTCGCCGAGATGGCGGGCGTAGTCGTCCCACGCGAGACCACCGGTGCGCAGCGCAACGGCGGCGCAGAACGCCATCGAGAACTGGCCGTCCACGACCGACGCGGGCGACTGCTTCGCCGACTCCGGATCGCCGATGATCTTCCACCCCGGCTCGGGCAGTCCGACCATCACGTCCTTCACCTCATCGGGCCGGATGTCGTGCTTGCGCGCAAGTTCCCGGATGCCGTCGATCGCGGCGTGGCTGTAACGGCACGACGGATACGGCTTCACCGCAATCTTCAAGGTCTCCCACCGCGTCCCGAGCCCGTCCACCACCTTCGCCGTATCCGCCGCCGGGGCGTAGGCATGGAGAAACCCCCACTTGCCTTCAATCGCATCCGCGGCGCCCTCATAGCCTTCGACGGCAAGCGTTGCAGCAGTAAGGCCGCACTGCGCCGCGTGGCCGACGTGCGAACGCTTGGTCCACGCGCCGTTCACCAGGAACTGCAGCGAGCCAGCAGCCATGCTGAGCACGATGCCGAAGGCGCGCGCGTGACCTTCCGCATCGAGTCCAAGAAGCCGGCCCGCGGCAGCCGTTGCACCAAACGCGCCGCACGTGGCGGTGGGATGAAAGCCGCGGTCATAGTGTGCCGCCGGATCGAGCGCAAGACTCAAACGGATTTGAACTTCGTATCCCGCGACGATGGCCGCGATCGTCGCCCGGCCGTCGGCGCCGGTCATTTCCGCCGCAGCAAACGCAGCCGGGATGATCGGCGCACTGGGATGCAGCGATCCGGGCGCGTGCGTGTCGTCGAAATCGAGCGAGTGCGCAAGCGTGCCGTTCACCATCGCTGCGCCGGCCGGGGAATAACCCGCCGCGTCGCCGATCACCGTGCAGGCGCCGTGCCCCAAGCCGAGCCGTTTCGCAGCGGCGATCATCGCCGGCGTCGATTCCGCTTCGTGGCGTGCACGCACCATGATGCCCGCGAGATCGAGCGCGAGCGCGGGTACGCGGCCGCGCACTTCCTGCGGCAGATTTTCGAATTCGAGTTCGTGAACGAATCGGGCAAGGGTGCGGGTCGTCATCGATCGGTCTCCTTCTCCCGCGACGAAGGTGTGTGCGAGAAGCACACGGTTGCTAAGAGGGCCTAAAGTCCGCTGTGCCGGCAAATTCTGCACGACGCACTGACGCCCGTCAACGCGAAACCGCGCCGCGCCGCGAGAGCAACCCGCCTGCTGCCATGATCGCGGCGACGATCCAGAACACGGCGCCGAGGCCCAACGCAGAGCCGACGACCCCGAACACGATCGGGCCGGTGACGCGCACGAAATTGTTTGCGGTCAGGCGCAGTCCCAGCGTCTGGCCGGAGCGGCCTTCGGCCGAGCGGCTGAACATGAGGATCACGGTAAGGGGTATGCCGATGCCCATGCCCAGTCCGAACAAGAACGCGATCGCACCCAGTACGACCGCATTGTGCGAAAGGGGCACCAACGCGAAGCCGACGGCGCCCATGAAAAACACCCACGCGAGCAGGGTTTCGCCTGCGACGCGCTTCACGAGCCACGCGAGAAAGAGCCGCACGACGAACGCGGCAACGGCGAGGGTCGCGAGCACCGCACCGATCGCGGAAGCGGAAAGCCCGATCGAATGACCGTAAATGGGAAGATAGAACTGGAAGAGGTCGGTGCCAAGCTGGACCAGGCCGCTCACGAAAAGCATGTACCACACTTCGCGATTGAGCAGCGCGCGCCCGCCGCCCGCATCGACCGGCGCCTGCGGTTTACCCGGCGGCAGAAGCCGACCCCATGCCAGCACCAGCACGGCAGCGATGATCGACTGCGAGGCGACAACGAGACAGGCGGTCGCGTGCCCCAGGTGGTCGATGGACAAGCCGGCGAGCAGCGGTCCCGCAAAGTTGGTCATCGCGCCGGTGAGACTGAAGTTGCTGAAATTGCGGGCGCGGGCTTCCGGATGGCTCAACGTCCCGATCAGGTTCTGCAGGGTGACGTGGAAGAACGCGAGCGCGAGACCGTTGAGCGCCGCGGCGACGTAAAAGGCGGGAACGGCACGCACGAAGAACGGCAGCGCAAGCGAGGCCGCGCCACAGCATGAGGCGAAGAGCAGCAGACCGCGTGCGCCGGTGCGATCGGCCAGCGCCCCGATCGGCCAGGAGAGCAGCAGCGGAAACAGGAAGAGCAGGCCGCCCAGCACGCCGACCGCGGAGGCCGGCGCACCCAGCTCGAGCGCGTAGAGCGTCAGCACGACGCGGGCTGCGTTCGCACCGACGAAATTGAAGAAAGTAAGGGCGAGTGTGAGATGGATCGCCACTAGCGCACGATCCGTACAGAAAGGGCGCGCACGCGTCGTTCTTGTGTTCTTTTAGCGCTCATCAGTGTATTCGAAGCCGCAATAACCGTATTGCACGGCATTCTGCGGCGGGCTCGATGCTACATCAGATTTCCCGCATTGACGTTCAGATTCACTCCGGTGATGTGGCGCGCTTCGCCCGACGCGAGAAAAAGGACGGCCTCGGCGGTATCGCCCGGCTCGACGAGGCATTTCATGGGATTCTGCGACGCGATGCGTTCGAGGCTCGCCGCATCGCGCACCTTGCGCACGCGCGGCGTGAGCGTCGTGCCGGGCGATACCGTATTGACCGTTATTCCGTACGGACCGAGATCGCGCGCGAGCAGTTTGCTGAACCCGATCACGCCCGCCTTTGCGGCGCCATACGGCAGGTACGACGGCGCAAACGGATTGGGCGCAATACCCGCGCCCGAGGCGATGCTGATGATGCGCCCTTGCCGGTTCGCCATCATGATCGGCACGACGGCGCGGGCGCAGTAGAACGTGGTCTTGAGATTGAGATCGATGACGCGATCCCATTCCTCATCGGTGATTGCGGCGATCGGCGCGAGCTGATGAAAACCGCCGGCGGCATTCACGAGTATATTTACGGCGCCGAAGCGCTCGACCACGCCGCGCACCATCGTTTCCACTTCAGCTGAGCGCGTTACGTCCGCGCGAAACACGGCGGCGCGCCCGTCCACCGCGGCGATCTCGCTTTCCACGCGTTTTGCTTCAGCGGAATCGATATCGACGAGCGCGACTGCAGCACCCTCGCGTGCGAACGCTTTTGCGATCGCTTCCCCGATCCCCTGGGCAGCCGCCGTGACGATGGCGACCGATCCCGACAATCTGTCTGTTGTTGACACGCGAGAGCCTCCGTTGTGAAGGTCCTATAATACCAAGCCGAGGACGCCCGCTTGCGACTGAAGCGCGGGCAGCCGGGACAATCTCCCGTCATTTCGCCAATCACACGAGAGCACCCATGCTCGATGCCGATCTTCGTTCCAAATACGGCGCTGGTGCGTTTGACGCGGGGCGCGCGATACAACCGCGTACTTTCGAGCGGCGCCTCGCACAGCGCGACAGTCTTGATCCGCACTACACGAAACTGTGGGTCGATTTCGCAATCAAGGCCATCGGCACGCGGCCCGCGCTCGACCTGCGCACGCGGCTGCTCGTTCTGATCGGGCAGTACACCATGGCGCGCAGCCATGCGGCGCTCGAAGACACCCTATACGCTGCACTCGCGGCGAGCGTGCCGCCGCGGGAAATCCTCGAGATCATTCTTCAATGTACGGTTTACGGCGGGCACACCGTCGTGGAATCCGCCATCGAGCGTTTTCACCGCATTGCGCGCGAAGAGGGTCTGCTCGAAGGGTTGCGCGCATCACAACTGCCGCTCGACGGCAATGACCGCACCCGCTCGTATGATGCCGAGCGTGCCACCTGGCATCCCGACGACCTTGCGGACCCGCGCTGCGAGGGGCTCATGAAACGGCACGGCTGGCTCGCGGTCGGGCGCGGACTCACGCTCAGGCCACGGCATCACCTCAACATCCTGGCCTGGCTCGACGCGATCGATACCGAGTTTGCCGACCTTTGGGTCAGGTTCTGTTACGGCGGCATGTACGCGCGCGGCATCGTGGATGACAAGACGCGACTCCTCTGCATGATCGGCGATTGCCTGGCAGTCGGCGAGGAAACCCAGGCGCGTGGTCACATGCGCGGCGCATTGAGAAACGGTGCCAGCCCGCGCGAAATCCTGGAGGTTATTTTCCAGACGAGCGTCAACTTTGGCATGCCGTCCATGCTGAAGGCGCTAGAAGTATTCGTGGAGCTTATGGCGGCAGACAATCGGCTCGGAGAAATCGGCAATCCGCCGCTGCGGGTCGAAAGTTTCGACAAATGAGGCATGAAACGCGAACGTTTGCGTCCCCCGCTGGAATAACCTGGACCTCGAGCGCGTTTATAATAGGCTCGACCCGTTCCAGCATATCCCGGACCATCGGCATCCCAACCACAGGAGGCAATGCAATCATGAGGCGCGCTTTCGGCATGGCGACGGCCCTGCTGCTCACGCTCGCGAGCGGTACAGTGGTCGCGCAGCAAGCCAAGATGACTTTTTTCGTGACGAGCGTCGGCAACGGCAATGGCGCCAATTTCGGCGGTCTTGCGGGCGCCGACAAGCACTGCCAGACGCTTGCAGCGGCGGCGGGGGCAGGGTTCCGCACGTGGCGCGCGTACTTGAGCCAGAGCAATTGGGGCGATCAGCTCGCCATCCATGCGCGCGACCGCATCGGCAAAGGTCCGTGGCAGAATGCAAAGGGCGTCGTCATCGCGCGCGATATCGACGACCTGCACAGCCCGAATAACAAGATCGACAAGGACACCGCGCTCACAGAGAAATGGGACAAAGTAAACGGTAGCGGCGACAAGCCCAACATGCACGACATACTGACCGGTTCGCAAGCCGATGGCACGGCGTTCTACGGCAACGAGGACAGAACGTGCAACAACTGGCGCAGCAGCGACGCGGGCCAGGCGATGGTGGGTCATCATGACCGGATGGGATTGAAAGACGATGAACCGTCGCGCTCGTGGAATGCCTCGCATCCGTCGCGCGGCTGCAGCCTGGACGCCCTGAAGTCTTCAGGCGGCGCGGGGCTCCTCTACTGCTTTGCGGTGAACTGACCCTTTTTACCGGAGACGCAAATGGCCAAGGCATACTGGATTGCTTGCTATCGTGCGATCAAGAACCCCGACGCACTCGCGGCGTACGCGAAGATCGCCGGACCCGCAGTGCAGGCGGCAGGCGGGCGCTTTCTCGTCCGTGGCACGCCGGCAAAAACCTACGAGCAGGGGCTCAACCAGCGTGTGGTCGTGATCGAGTTCGAAAGCATCGCGCAGGCGACCGCGGCGCATGACAGCCCCGCTTATCAGGAAGCTCTGCGCGTGCTCGGCGACGCAGCGGAGCGCGACATCCGGATCGTCGAAGGACTGGCGTAAAGACTCGGGAGCGATCATGAGTGACGCAGCCGTGGATGTCCGGAGCACCGAAACGTTGAGCGCGCAGATACCCTACACTGCGGACACTGGGGAAGCGCTCGTCAACGAGACGTTCGGACCGAACAACATACGCCGCCGCTCGTCCGGGACGGTGGAATGGCGGCACGTGGAGGTGCGCAATGGGCGCCCGCTCGCGCACCAGTTCAGTCTCGAGAAAAACGGTTTCGTACTGGTCGCCCACGAGACCGCGATACAGGATTTCTTCGATCCGGCGCAGATCCATACGCGCTACTATCAGGAAGTAGGCGAACTCATCAAGCGTGTGTCGGGGGCGCAGCGCGTGCACGTGTTCGACCATACCCTGCGCTCCGGCGATGAAGGGGAGCGTGAAGCGAAGTTGATCCGCGAGCCGGTGTTATGGGCGCACAACGATTACACCGAGTGGTCTGCGCCGCAGCGCGTACGCGATCTGCTGCCCGATGAGGCCGACACGCTCCTCACCCGACGCTTTGCCATCATCCAGGTGTGGCGGGCGATCAACCGGCCGATACAGTCCAACCCGCTCGCCATTGCAGACGCGCAGAGCGTTGCGTTCGATGACCTGCTCATCGCCGAGCGCCGCTATCCGGGCCGCGTGGGCCAGACCTACCGTCTGCGCTACAACGCTGCGCACCGCTGGTTCTACTTCCCGAAGATGAAGCGGGATGAGGCGCTCGTGTTCAAGGTTTTCGATTCCGAGAAAGATGGCCGTGCGCGCTTCACCGCGCACACCTCGTTCATCGATCCGCAGACACCCCCGGGTGCACCCCCACGCCAGAGCATCGAGGCCCGCGCGCTCGCTTTTTTCTAGGCGTAAGTCCGAAGACTGTCGCCGCTCGGGCCAGGG
>DATFGD010000584.1:0-3062 GCA_035249725.1 Burkholderiales bacterium | reverse complement strand
GTCGCGGCCCACGGTCGAAATTCGGACGCGTGACGGGCGGGTGCTCAGGTGCAAGCCGGACGGTGTGCCCGGCGATCCGCGTCATCCGCTCGCACCGGAGGCGCTCGAAGCGAAGTTTCGCGATTGTGTGTCGTTTGCCGCCCAGCCGATTTCCGCGGCGAAGGTCGAGGCAGCGATTGCGCGGATTTCCGACCTGGAAAACGTCGACGACATGGCCGAAATCGTCGGCCTGCTCGCCTGAGCTTCAGGCTTGAACGAGGATCTCGTCACCGGCCACGGTGAAGCGGTGCTCGAAAGCTTCGGACACCGACTCCATAAACTGCAGCGCGTCCTGGAAGCGCGCGTCGCCCGCGCGCAATACTTCCGGCCTCAATTCGCGGTCGATCAGCACCGGCAGAAACGATACTTGCCGCACCCCTTCGGACGACAGAACGGCTTTCGCAATGAGGCTGCGCCTGGCATCGCGTCCGTACGCGAGATGCGGATATTCGGGATCGAGTTCGACCCCGTAACGCCGGCTGAACGTCGCCGCTTGCTCCGGCGTCTTGGCGGTGGACGACATGATGAAGTTGCTCAGGCTATAGAAGCAGACTTTCCCGCCATGCACGCCGATTGCCTTCGGCGCGTGCGCGTGATGTCCGAGAATGAGATCGGCACCGGCTTCGAACGCGGCACGTGCCACGGCTGGCTGATAATCCGCGATGACGCGCGGGATGAAATGAACACCCCAATGCAGTGACACGACGACCGCGTGCGCTTCTTTTCTGGCCGCGCGTATGTCGTCGACCATCGCCGTCAGATCGTCTTCGTACGGGATGGTAACCACGCGCGGCGGCACGCCGGCCTGATAATCGAACGCTTCGTAGTAGGTGTGAGCACGAAGCGGTGCGATGCCCGCTTTGCGGGGGCCCGCCGGGTAGCCGTCGTGCAGGACCGAGCAGTAAGCGAGAAACGCGACCCGCACGCCGTTGCGCTCTATCAGCACCGGGCGGCGTGCTTCGTCGAGGGTGGCACCCGCGCCCACCGTGCGAATGCCGCGATCGCGAAACCACGCAAGCGTATCGAGCAGCGCGTCCTCGCCCCAATCCATCGCGTGATTGCTCGCGAGCGAGACGACGTCAAAGCCGCAGTCGGTAAAGACCTGAGCCATGTGCGGCGGCAGACGGCTGTGATGGCCGCCGGAATGGAGCTGAAGCGTGCCGCGCTCGGAGTAAACGCGTTCGACCTGCGCGAATCGCACGTCTGCGGTAGCGAGCGTGGGACGAGCCAGCATGCCGTAGCGATCGATGGGCTCATGAAGCGGGCCCACGTCACCACAGCCCATCAAGACGAGATCAGCCATTGCTCGGGCTCTTGCTTCGCATGATGGCGGATTGTAGCGCGGCAACGCCGTTGACCGGCTGCAGCCGTATTTGTATTGTATACACACGAACCTCATCGCTGACTGGCACGCCGAGGAGACACCGTGAATCGCAGACATGCCTTCCGAGTTGCGGCGTGCATGGTCGCACTGTGCGGCTGTCATAGCGCGGCGGCGCAAGCCCAAACCGCATTTCCGCTGAAACCGGTGCGCTTCATCGTCGGCCAGGCACCCGGCGGCGCCACCGATCTCGTCGCGCGTTCAGTCGCGCAGAAACTGAGCGAAGTGCTCGGCCAGTCGTTTGTCGTCGAGAATCGCACCGGAGCGGCGGGCTCCATCGCTGCCGCCTACGTTGCAAAAGCACCGAACGACGGCTACACCGGGCTCATCGTTTCGAGCAGCTACTCGATCAATCCCAGCCTGTATTCGAATCTTCCTTTCGATCCGGTGAACGACTTTGCACCGGTGGTCTTGCTCGCCGAAGCACCGTTTCTGCTCGTCGTGCATCCCGCCATGCCGGTGCGCAACGTGCCACAACTCGTCGCACTGGCCAAGGCCAAACCGGGCGCGCTCAATTTCGCTTCGGGAGGAAACGGCAGCTCCGGCCATCTGGCGGGCGAACTCTTCAAGAATCTGGCCGGCATAAGGATGACGCACGTTCCATACAAAGGCGCGGGTCCCGCGCTGGTGGACGTCATTACCGGCCAGGTCGAGCTTACGTTTGCGAGTATGCTCTCTTCGCTCCCTCACATACGGTCCGGCAGGCTGAAGCCCCTCGGCGTAACGAGCACCCGGCGCTCCGCAGCGCTGCCTGATCTTCCCACCATCGCAGAATCGGGCGTTAAGCGTTACGCGACCACAACCTGGTACGGCACGCTTCTGCCAGCGGGGGCGCCGTCGCCGGTGATTCAGAAGCTCAATGAAGAGACGCGAAAAGTGCTGCGCGCGCCCGATGTACGGGAGCGGTTCCTGCGGGATGGCGCGGTGCCAGCCGACACGACGCCCGAGCAATTCCGGGCGCATCTCGTTTCGGAGATCGCCAAGTGGCGCACCGTAGTACGCGACGCCGGTGTGCGGATCCAGTGAAGCGACGACGTATCGCCTTACCTGCCCTTATCGCCGATGAGTTCGCGCGGGCGCATCAGGGCAAAAGCGATCAGCGCGAGCAGCATCAGCACGCCGACCGCGAGAAATGCTGCGCGCCAGCCGGCGTTTGACATGCCGCCGGAAAGATCAAGGATGATACCGACCATCAGCGGACCGACGAATCCCCCGGAATAACCCAGCATCGAGTGCATCGCCAGGGTCGCGCCGCGGCGTGCCGGGTCCGCGGTCCCTGCCGAACCGGCCGTGAGCGCGGAGGAGTCGAGCCACACGATGAATCCATAGAGAAGCAGCAGCGCGACTGCCACGGAGTACGAGAGGGTGCCGTAAAACGCGATGGCGGTCGCGACCGTCACCGAGGCCAGCATGGCGAAGGCAATGAGACGCCGGCGCCCCAGGCGGATCGCTGCTTCGTTACCCAGCACACTGGCAAGCGTGCCGAGCAGGCCCAGCGCAGTCAGTACGGCAGTCGGCGAAATCGGCGGATTTACCATGCCGACGCCGGCTGCGACGAATCCGAGAAACGCCACACCCCAGCCGCGCAGCGCATTCATCTCCAGCGTGTGGATGCAGTAACCAATCGAATACGCCATCGCCG
>DATFGD010000583.1:0-4226 GCA_035249725.1 Burkholderiales bacterium | reverse complement strand
CCGGCACCTCATTGACGACGACGCTGTAGGTCTGCGGCTTCACCGTGGGCTTGGGCGGTGGCACGAAAGTGCTCGCGCGTGCGAGCGGTGGGATGGCCTTATCGGCTTCGGGTTTAACCTGCGGCGCGGAGATATGACCTTCGGAATCCGGCACGTGGGGACGAATATCGGCGCACCCCGCCACGGCGAGCAGCAGCACGAGTCCCAGGCGTCGTGCGATCGGCGAGGCTGATGCGACAGCGGGCGCGTTCCGCGGTGTTGCTGCGCCGACCGGTGCGTGACCGGCTACAGACCCTGCTTTCTGCGTCATCGTGCTCCTCCCCCGCTCAACCGCCCCGAGCGATTCAGCAAAAAGTTCCTGCCTGCGCTGCAATCAAGAACTTCGGTGCCGCATTATTTCTGTGCGTATGCCGCGCACGGTGCGCAGGAGGGGCCGGTTCGCCTTAAGCGCAGAAGGCAACCCCTCCAGCGCGTCCTGCGCCGCCTGACGGTCGCGGAAACTGCCGTACAGCACAGTCAGCGATGTCTTGCGTTTAGCAACGGTACGATACAAAAAAACCTCATGCACCTCAATGAATTTCGCTATGTCGTTCAGATGCTGCTTGAGTAGGGTTTCGTCTTCGATGCCCATCAGTTGGATGCTGTACATCGTGGGTGCCGCATCGGCGAGCCATTCCCGCGTGGCAGCGAAGCGCTGTTCAATGAGCGACGATCCAACGAAGTTCTGCGCTTCGACTGCCTCAGGCGCTGCAACCGTCGGGCGCGAATCGGATCTGCCCGTAGAAGGTGGTGTATCGGCGTCGTACGCCTTGGCGGGAAGAGCGCGTTCACCAGCCGGCAAGGCCTCGCGCGGCAGACCCGCGGCCTCGCTTGCGATGCTCATGGCGTTCCGTGCGACTTGGGCATCTTCGGTTTCGTAGCCGGCGATCCATGCATAGGTTAGCGCGCCCCCGAGGGCCCCCGCCAGCACGAGCGTCATTGCCCATGCGACACGCGGCCGTCTGTCAGGGGTAGCGCCTTCCCCAAACGCGCTGTCGCGTGCGGCCGCTTTGACATGGCTCGCCTTGATCGTATGCGTGTTCTCGGAAAACGCCGCCATCAGGACCTTGTCGGCGATCAGATTGATGCGTCGGGTAAGCCCCCGGGATGCGCGCACGATACGGCGGATTACAGCGGCGGAAAACAATTCGGGTCCGCGATAGCCGGCGGCGCGAAGCCGGAACATGAGGTACTCGCGCGTTTCGGCTGCGTCGAGCGGCCCGAGCCGGAAGCTATGCGTGATGCGCTCCTTCAACTGTCGAATGCCGGGGTCGCGCAAGTTGTCATCGAGTTCCGGCTGGCCGAACATCACGATCTGCAGCAGCTTGTCGTTGCGGGTTTCGAGATTTGACAGCAACCGCATTTCTTCCAGCGTGGCGAGCGGCATGCTCTGCGACTCTTCCACGAACATCACTACGCGCTTGCCTTCGGCATGACGCTTGAGCAGATGAGCCTGGAGCCGGTGCATGAGTTCGATGCGCGGCGCTGCACGCTCCATCCCGAGTTGCAGTTCGAACGCGACGGCATGCAGGATTTCGTCCGGGGCCACGTTCGGATGAGCGAGATAGACGGTTTCGATGTGCGGCGGAAGGCGCGCTTGCAGCATGTTGCACAGCATGGTCTTGCCGCTGCCGACCTCGCCCGTTACCTTGACAATCCCTTCGCCCTGCATGATGGCGTACATCAACGCTTCGAGTATCGCGCCCCGATTGCCGCCGCCAAAGAAGAAATCGGTGTTAGGCGTAATGCGGAACGGGGCCTGATCGAGTCCGAAATGGGCGTAATACATGGGTTAAGGCGCCCGCCTGCAGGGCCGTTATTTCGCGGGTGCGGGCGAGAGACTCTCCGCTTCGCCCTGATTCGTGTAGTTCTGCATGCGGCTGTAGAGCGTGGTGCGGTGTATTCCCAGGAGCTTCGCGGCCTGCGTTAGATTGCCCTGCGTGACGACCAGTGCGGCTTCTACATAGCCGCGCTCCCACTGCCGCAAAGTCAAATCCAGATTGAAGTTCTTCTGCAGCTGCAAATGGCGCCTCGCCGCTTCGAGCAGCGACTTGAAATCCTGCCCCATCGGCAATCCCGGCAGCTCGATATCCATGCTTTCCATGTCGAGCTCGGCTTGCAACTGGTCCGCGCCGATCATCTGCCCGGCATACTTCGTCGTCAGACGGATGACGATGTTTCGCAGCTCGCGCACATTGCCGGGAAAGCTGTAGTCAAGCCAGATATCCATCGCATTGCGGTCGAGCTCGAAAGCCTGGACCTCAGCCTGCTGTGCGTAGAACTCCCGGTAGTGATCGAGCAGCATGCATTTGTCGTCGCCCAGATCGCGCAGCGCGGGCACGCTGATGGTGAAGACGGAAAGCCGGTGGTACAGATCTGCCCGGAACCGTCCGCCGCGGATTTCCGCGCGCATGTCGCGATTGGTGGCGGCGACGACGCGCGCATTCGACCGCCGGCTCTGCGTTTCGCCGACGCGCTGGAATTCGCCGTTTTCGAGCACCCGCAGCAGCTTGGCCTGAAGCTCGAGCGGCAGTTCCCCGATCTCGTCGAGGAACAGCGTGGAATCCTGGGCATCCTCGAAGTAGCCCGACCGGGACGCGGTGGCACCCGTGAAGGCGCCCTTGGCATAGCCGAAGAGCGTCGGTTCGACCAGCGTCGGCGAGATCGCGGCGCAGTTCAATGCAAGAAACGGCCGTCCGACGCGGCGGCTCAGGGTATGCAGGGATCGCGCGACCAGTTCTTTGCCGCTGCCGGATTCGCCTTCGATCAGTACCGGAAAAGGTGCGTCGGCAAACTGCGCAGTCTGCTGACGGAGCTTTTCGATGGGCAGGCTGCGGCCCAGCAGCCCACCATCGGGTGCCGCGCCAAGTTCGGCATCGCGGATCTCGAGCGCGCGCTTGAGCAGCTCCTTTAGCTTCGCGGGCTCGCACGGCTTCGCGACGAACTCGATGGCCCCGAGCGTGCGCGCGTGACGGGCGTTCGTTTCGTCGCTTTGCCCGGACAGGACCACGATCTTGATACCGGGCGAATAGGCGACGAGCTCGCTGATGAGGCGGAAGCCTTCGTCGGGCCGGTGGGGGGTCGGCGGCAGCCCGAGATCGATCAAGGCGACTTGCGGCGGTCGCTCGATCTGGCGCAGCAGACTCTTCGCCTGAGCGCGCGACTCCGCGACGTGAACGGCGAAGTCTCTGCCGAGGACGAAATCCAGTGTATCGGTGATGAGCGGATCGTCATCGACGATCAGCAGTTCCGGCTTGGACTGCTCTGCCACCCGCGAGCCCTCCCTAGACTGGCGTGCAATACGGCTATTGTGCCAGATCGCCCGCCGGATCGCTCCTTCTCATACGGCGACGGGCTCCCCGATACAGGCAAGAAACGCCTGCTCCAGATCGAGCGCGGCGCCAAAAGCGTGACGAAGTTCTGCGGGCGAGCCGGCAAATCGCAGCCGGCCTTCGTGTATTACGCCGATCCGATCGCAGAGCTGTTCGACGTCGGGTAGCGCATGGGACGAAAAAAAAACGGTTCGGCCAGCGGCACGCAGGCGAGCGAGTTCGCGCTTGAACAGCGCGCGCGCCTTGGGGTCAAGCCCGCTTGCCGGCTCATCGAGCACGTGCAAATCCTTGCCGGAGAGGAGGCACGCCGCGAGACCGAGTTTCTGCGTCATGCCCTTGGAGTAGCTGCGAACGGGCTTCGTCAGCGCAGCAATATCGAGGTCCAGTCCCCGGAACACGCGTTCGATGGCTGCAACATCGTATGGCGCGCGATGGAGTCGCATCATGTAGTGCAGAAAGTCGTTTCCAGTCAGGTAATACGGCGGATTGAACCGTTCCGGAAGATATGCGAGCCGCGCGCGGGCCGATGTCAGGCGGTGCGACAGGCCGAAGATCTCGATGCGGCCGTCATCGATGTCGCAGAAGTCCAGCAGACATTTGAGCAACGTCGTCTTGCCTGCGCCATTGACGCCAATCAATCCGAAAAACTCCCCCCGCTGCACGTTCAGCGAGATGCCGGCAAGGGCCGGTGTGTCTCCGTATGTTTTCGTGACGTGTGCAAAACGCAACGCCGGTGTTTCGTGGGGCGACGTCTGCAGGGCGTGACTTGGCATGGACGTAAAAGTAGCCCAAACGCACCGAGGCCACAACGGTATCCAGTGCGCGTTGCGCTGGACCCTTACAATTCACTGAAAA
>DATFGD010000582.1:0-3815 GCA_035249725.1 Burkholderiales bacterium | reverse complement strand
CGAGCGGTCAGGCGTAAGGAAGGGAACCGAGCGATGAGTAATGCTCATTGAGATCGTTCAGTCCCGCCATCTCGTCATGGCCAATCCTGAAACCGAATACGTCAAGATTTCCCTTCAAGTGTTCTTTGCGATTCGCTTTGGGCAAAGGAACAGTGCCCAATTGAAGATTCCAGCGGATGAGGAGCTGGGCCGGCGTCTTTCCATATATATTCGCGAGGTCGCAAAGGGTCTTATCCTGAAGGCGTTCGGCACGAGTGAGAGGACTATAAGCTTGAACGATGATGTGATTTTCCTGGCAAAAATCGAGCATGTGCCTGCTATAGCCGAACGGAGTCCATTCGATCTGATTCACGACGGGCAGCTCGCTTGTTCTCCCTGCAAGCGCCCGGATCTGTTCGACTGCGTAATTGCTCACGCCAATGTCCTTGGTCAAACTATCTCGTTTCGCCTGAATTAAGCCTTCCCATAGTTCCTTGCCGACGCCGGTCTCCGGAGGACGGTGTATGAGCATGAGGTCGACATATTCGAGCTCAAGCTCTGCGAGGTTCTTCTGCGTGGCTCCGTAGGCATCGTCGGTTTCCTCGACCCTTTGTGACCACAAACAGCGCCTGGCGACTGATGGCGCATCGACCTATGGCTTCGGCAATGGCGGGTTGCGTGCCATAGTCTCCGGATGTATCGATCATGCGGTAGCCGAGCTCCAACGCGTAGCGCACTGTATCGGCAGTGTCACGCGTTAGCTGCCAGGTCCCTAAGCCGAGCACAGGCATCGTGTTCCCGGTGCGAAGTGCGATGGTGGACTGAAAAGCGACCATGTCCAATGACTTCTCGGGCGCTCAGCCGAGCAGAGCCTCGCGCGGGATATAGCCGCGGATAACCTCCGCATCCAGATGCACGAGGTCCTTCGCGAGTTCCGCGACCACGGTCGATCGGCTGGTCTCGGGCATTGCATCGCGCAGCAAGCCGAGCATCCGCGGTTCCGCCATGAGCACAAGCCGGTCGAACTCATGGTTCGTTCGGGCCCGCTCCAGTTCGTCGGCGATTCGCTTGGCAAAGCGCTCCTGATGATGCCGCTGGGTGCTGCGCTCGCCGCCGACCGAGTGGCGGCCCGGCCCCACCCGATCGAAGGATGTGCCCGGTCGATCGGTCTCCAGGTCCCGTTCGTGCAGGCGCGCACTCTCGTTCTCCAGTTTCGACAGCCATTGCAGTGGCGAGCGAGGAGCGTCCATCGCCAGAAAATTGGCCTCGGTCTCGTTGGCAACCACGATACGCATCTTCACGTCGCGTCTCCGTTCCGGACTGGTGGGCCGTTGTCTTCGGGCTGACCCATGCTCGCCGCGCGACGCTCGCCCTCATCCCAGCCCTGCTCGCCGATCAGGGGCACGAAGGCGACGGCGCCCAGGTCTTTAAGCTCGTAATCCGTTTGACAGACGCGGGTGACTTTGCGAAGCGCCTGTCCCCATCTATGTCCCCCGATGGGGATCACCAGCCGGCCGCCGATGACTAGCTGCTCCTTCAGCGCCGGTGGAATCTCTGGCGCTGACGCTGCTACTAAAATGGCATCGAACGGCGCCGCTTCGGGCCATCCGCGCGTACCGTCCCCAACACGTAGCCGTATATTGTCGTATCCAAGCGCGGCAAATCTTTTGGCCGCCGACTGTGCCAACGTCGCGTGGCGTTCGATGGCATAGACCTCTGCCGTCATCCGGCTCACGACCGCGGCGGCGTAGCCCGACCCCGCGCCTACCTCCAGTACCCGTTCGCCTGGGGTGAGCTCGGCGGCGTCGATCATCATCGCAACGATGTAAGGCTGAGAAATGGTCTGACCTTCGGCGATCGGCAGTGCGGTGTCGTCGTAGGCGAACTTCTCCATTTCCTTGCTCACAAACGATTCGCGCGGCACTTCGCGCATCGCCGCCAACAAACGCGCATCGTGCACGCCGCGCCGGGCGATTTGGAACTCGACCATCCGCTCCCGTCGGTGCTGTAAGGGATCCATCACATTGCGCTGACGAGCGTAGAAG
The DNA here is from genome assembly GCA_035249725.1 of Burkholderiales bacterium. GTDB lineage: Bacteria > Pseudomonadota > Gammaproteobacteria > Burkholderiales > SG8-41 > DSOT01. Next base: position 1,791 of record DATFGD010000582.1, on the reverse strand, counting down.
CCGTGGCTCGTATCAAAGGTGTCCATGCGGCGCTGCTCGCGACGGCGTGGGCTCATGCCCCTGGAGTCATCAATTACACGCCACAATTCGCGATTGTCAGCGTGCACGCTCGCCTCATGACTGGCAATGGACGCGAGCCGCAATGTCAGGTCGGAAGCGCCTTACGCAAGAGACTTCGCTTTCAAGCTTTGCCTTGCGCAGTGGCCGCTCTCCGCAGCAGCTCGACGGTTCGAGCCAACGAAAGGGGTGGCCAATTGTTGCGCAGCAAATATTGAGATGGCCATCTTTCGAGTTGGCCAGGGCGGGTTTGCGCGCTCAGGTCAGTAAGAAGTGCATATCGCTTGCCAGACTCGACGCCTCTGAGCTCGCTCATACGAGCGATGTCGCGACGCCGGCGAGCAGAATGATCGCAAGCGCTACTATGAGCAGGTCGCTATCGATGCGCAACGTTGCTTGACATCAAGCTCCCATCCTCCGACGATCACGACCCGCCGTCCGAAACGGCACGTGCCGACGGAGGTGTAAGCTACATAAATGTCTCTCGCAAAGGCTCGTGGTATAGCGAGGCTTAAATGCGGAGAGGGAGTGTCAATAGCCGAAGGGAGTATCACGCGATGATCACTCAGAATCGCTTTGGGTTGGGCGCGATGTTCTTAAGCGTCTCTGCACTTGTTGCCAGCGAGGCGTGGGCTGTAACCGGCGCCGCCCGTAGATTCACGGGGACAAGCAGGGTCATTAACCAGTGCTCGATCACGACCGCATTCACAACAATACCTGGAATGGTACAGACGTTCGTCCTAGGTGGAACCGAAAACGACGAAGTCGTCGTGACGTTTCAAGCGAGTTGGTCCGGGGTGGCCCAGCAGTTCGATACAGCCTTCGTCAGGCTTACGATAGACAACGTCGTGCAGCCTACCAATGTCTCCGTGCCGATCTTCGCCGGCGTGGAGGGCACTAATACGCACGGCTTCACCTGGCTCTCGAGAACTCTCGCGCCCGGGAGCCACACGGCACGAATCCAGTGGCGCACCGATCTGGGATCGACGTTTTGCGTCGACGATCGCACGCTGGTCGTCTTGCACCGCTGACTGGGTCGATGTGCAGGGGCGGCAGCCGGACCCCCCGCTGCCGCCCTCAGTGCGCTCATGGCACAAGCACGGGCCTGTTCTGTGGCCGCACCGGTGCCGTGACCGGTTAGTCGTGTATGGCCGGGAGCCTCAACAGACTGGTCGTGCACGTCTGACGCGCTGCAGGTCCCGGGCCGAAGCTACCCGAGTCTGTGCCAGCGCCAGTCGGGCACCCTGTGACTCCTGCCGGACACAGCCGGATGTGATCCGAGCCGAACCCGCCTGGGCCGAAAAACGATGGGTTGGTACTGAAAACGGTAACCGTCAGCACCTTGCCATCGCTGGAAAGGCACCCGGCGCCGGTCGAGTTTGCGATGACAGTGGAAGCGGTCTTTGTGAAGCCCGCCCACGGTCTGCAGAGGCCCGCCGCCGGCAAGGTAAAGCCTTTCCCGATGAAGCTCGTGCCGCCATTGCCGAAGCCGCCGTTCACCCTGATGCAGAAGTTTGCGGAAGCGCAGACGGGCGCGAGCAGGCCCAGGAGCAGCATTAGATGGGGTGTCTTGAAACGAAGCATAACCTTCTCCTTGGTTCGATTAGGGACGCGTACGAGCCAGTCAGCCCTTTCCGATGGCCACGATGCACTTTGCGGTGGTTTCGCCGCAGTTGTCCTCGGCATCCGCACCGATGACCATCGCCGTGGCGCAGACCACCACGACAATCACCT
>DATFGD010000581.1:0-2626 GCA_035249725.1 Burkholderiales bacterium | reverse complement strand
TCAGGACCGGCCAAGCGCGTAGACGGGGCAAGTTCACGCGACTCGGCGAACTGCTCCACCGCGCGCTGCAGACGATCAAGCGCCGGTCGGTGGTTTTCGTCCTCTCGGACTTCATCAGCGATCCCGGCTGGACGCGCGAGCTGTTCCTGCTCGGGCAGCGTCACGATGTGGTGGCCGTGCGGCTCTACGACGCGCTCGAAATGGCGTTGCCCGATCTGGGTCAAGTGACCGTAGAGGATGCCGAGACCGGTCAGCAGCTCTTCGTGGACACTCACGATGCGGTCTTTCGCAGGCGCTTCTCATCCCTCGCCGCAGAGCGTGAGACTGTGCTGCGCGCCGGCTTATCCGACGCCGGTGCGGACTGCATCGAACTGTCCACCGAAGGCGATCTGGTGGACACCGTGATGCGCTTCACCCGTCTGCGCAAGCGCAGGGCGCAACTGGCAAGCGGCGGCGTGCCGCCGGCATTGATCCAATGAGCGGTTTACAACAGCTGGGCGGGATTTCGGTGCTGTGGCCACGCATGTTGTGGCTGCTCGCTGTGCTGCCGCTGCTGGTCGCGACCTATTTCTGGGTGGTCAGTCGTCAGCGCCGGGCGCATGCGCGGCTGGCGGGCCTGTCGATTCCGATCGCAAGCGGGGCCGTCGGTGACGCGCTCCGGCGTCACAGTCCGCCGTTGTTGTTCCTGATCGGCTTGTGCGCCTTGATCGCTGCCGTATCGCGCCCACAGGCGCTGGTCGTGCTGCCGTCGATGCAAAAGAACGTCATTCTTGCGATCGACACCTCGGGCAGCATGCGCGCGACCGACGTCAAACCGAACCGGCTGAGTGCGGCGCAGAGCGCCGCGCGGACGTTTGTCGAGAACCAGCCGAAGCACTCCAGAATCGGGATCGTTTCGATCGCCGGCACCGCGTCAGTGGTGCAGTCGCCGACCGACAATCGCGAAGACCTGATGAAGGCGATCGAGCGTGTGCAGTTACAGCCCGGCACCGCACTCGGTAGTGGCATCTACATCTCGTTGGCGACGCTGCTCCCGGACGCGGGAATCGACCTGGAGTCTCTCATGCACGGCCGCCCGCCCCGTCCCTGGCGCGGGTCCGGTGCCTCGCCCACCGGCGGGCACAAGCCCGTGCCCACGGGATCGAACCGCGCGGTCGCGATCGTGCTCTTGAGCGACGGCCAGAACACCCATGGCCCGGATCCGCTGCAGGCCGCCAAACTCGCCGCGGAGCACGGCGTTCGTCTCTATACCGTCGGCATCGGCAGCACGCAAGGCACCACGCTCGGATTCGGCGGCTGGTCGATGCGCGTGCGTCTGGACGAAGACGCCCTCAAACAGCTCGCGGCAACCACGCACGGCGAGTACTACGCCGCGACTTCCGCGCAGGAGTTGAAGACGATCTACGCGCGTCTCAGCACCCGCATGGTCGTCGAGCGCGGGCGCACCATAGAAGTGACGGCCGCTTTCGTCGGCTTCGGCGCGCTCTTCCTCATGATCTCGGCGCTGTGTTCGGTCTTCTGGTTTAACCGGGTACTGTGAGCGACCGGTAGCCTGACCACAACCTCGAGTATCCGACCGGACTGTTTCATCGCGATTACGTAACACAACGCCCGGTAAGACGAAATGGGTAATTTGTAGCCAGTTTATGGCCATCTTACCCATCGGGAACTCGCTTTGGACATTCTTCTTCCGGCATTGCTCATCATCGCCGTAGCCACTGCCTGGCTCATATACAGGAAGCGCAGTCAACCGAGTCTGCAACCAGACCACGCCCCTGCTATCCGCCTTAGCGGCGGCAATACATTTCAATTTAACGCGATCGGTGTGTCCCGTTATGCGCCCGCGCTGGAAAAAATCTACGGTAACGAGCAGCCGGGCACAGAAAGCAAGCAGGTCGACGCAGTGCTTGTCCTGGAGAACACCCATCCCAGCGATAAGAACGCTGTTCGAGTGGAGGTTCAGGGACGCACGGTCGGTTACCTGCCGGGCGATGTCGCCAGGGAGTATCGCCGGCGTCTCGTGGATGGGGGCTACGTCGGTGCCAGAGGCATCTGCAAGGCCAAAATCGCGGTGCGAGCGAGTCACGGTGCGGCAGCCAGCCACGATTTTTCCGTACGTCTTGATCTGCCGCCCAAGAACGCGCCAGGCAAGCAGCCAACAAGCGCAGTCGCCACTTAGCTCTTCACGGCAATGAACTCGATCATCGCCATTCACCCCTACAAGTCTCATGGCACGTGGGTTTTCGACGATCCCGAGGTTGGATTAAGACAGGAGCCATTCATATCCGGAGCCGATGTCATCATCGAACGCCTGGTAAGGGACATTCCCGATGCCGAAACCGGTTTCACGCTTGTCTTTTCGGCACAAGCGTTTCCCGGCTTTCAAACACAGTTCGAACGCCGAAGAGAAGACGTGGGCGGATATTGGTACTACAGTCCTGCACTCGATATGGAAGGTTGGCTGTGTCCCGCTCTTTTCAAATACTTCGAGACTGCGCCGATGACGATCTATGCACAGTTTCGTGCCGCGCCGAGCGTGTAAGTCGCGAATTAGCGCGGGCGGATCCTACGGCGTTGGGAAACCTTGAAGCATCGCGCAAAAAAGCAGATGCTAGGCGACATGGGT
>DATFGD010000580.1:0-4191 GCA_035249725.1 Burkholderiales bacterium | reverse complement strand
CTGTTGAGCCGACGCAGGTAGCGACGCAGCAAAAAAAGCGACCGCGCCCAACGCAAGCGCGCCCATGGTCGAGTACGGTTTGTACAGACGCTTCATGACCAACTCTCCTTCTGTTGTTTTTGGGAAAGAACTGCAGAAACGGACTAATGGAGGGACTCGCGCAATGGCAGGCACGGCTGCGCCGCCCCGTGGCGCCATTCTACAGCCGTTTTGCCGTTGGGGTGGTGCGGCCGGGATGCGCGGCGATTCAGCCGCGGATGCGCCTCACGCCGTTGCGGCTGCTGCGTCGCGCGGGCCGTCTGCCCACAAGTCCAGCTTGCGGTCATGGAAAGCCGCAAGTCCCGGACGATGACCGATGCTGATGATCGTCGTGTCCGGCAGGCGCGCTCTCAGCAGCCGATAGAGTTCGGCTTCCGCCGGTGCGTCGAGGGCACTGGTCGCCTCGTCCAGCATGAGCCAGTCGGGCCTGCGCAGTAACGCGCGACACATCGCGATGCGCTGCTGTTCGCCGGCGGAGAGTTCGAGCGCCCAGTTCTGGTGATCATCGAGGCGCGGGGCGAGGTGTGACAGCCCGCAATCGACCAGCGTCTGCCTCAGATCCGTGTCCGCATATTGGCCGTCGTATTCAGGGTAGTTCATCACATCGCGCAGGCTGCCGACCTGAAGATAGGGCTTTTGCGGCAAAAACAGCACGCGCGCCCCTGCCGGCACGTGCACGTGACCGTCACCGAACGGCCAGATGCCGGCGATCGCGCGAAAGAGTGTGCTCTTGCCCACGCCCGACGGACCCATCACGAGCACAGCCTCCCCCGGTAAGAATTCTGCGCTCGTGCCTTCGAGCAGCACCCGACCGCCGGGCAATTCGAGACGCACCTCGTCCAGCACGATGCCCCGTGTTTCGCTCGCGCGCTTGCGTGCGATCCCGGGATACGCCGTCGCCTCGGCGCGGGCGCGTTCGATCGCGTTGTGAAAACCGATCAGGCGGTCAACGGTCGCCTTCCATTCGGCGAGCCGCTGGTAAACGTCGACGAACCACGAGAGCGACGATTGCACGTAAGTGAACGCGGACGCGGTCTGCATGAGGCCGCCCAGGGGAATGGCGCCTGAGAAGAAGCGCGGAGCAACGACGATGTACGGAAAGATGACCGCAACCTGCCCGTAGCTGTAGGTGAAAGCGCTGAGTCTCTTCCGCCGCTGCATGATGTGCCACCAGTTCGCCATCACCTCACCGAATCGTGCGACGAAGTTGCGCTTCTCGTCCGCCTCGCCCTGGTAGAGCGCGACGCCTTCCGCGTTTTCGCGGAAACGCACCAGCGAATAACGCAGGTCGGCCTCGAAGCGCTGCTGGTCGTAATGCAGCCCGACGAGCGGTTTGCCGATGCGATGCGTGAGCCAGGTGCCGCCGATCGCGTAAACGAGCGCCACCCACACGAGATAACCGGGGATGCTGAAGAGCGTATCGCCAACGGTGAACGAGAGCGCGCCGGAAAGGCTCCACAGGATCGCGATGAATGAGGCGAGCGTCACGATGGTGCTCATCAAGTCCAGCGTGTAGGTAAGCGTAAGATCCGCGAACAGCCGCAGGTCTTCCGCAATGCGCTGATCCGGATTATCCGTGCCGCGATCGGTAAGCTGCAGGCGGTAATACATGCGCCCGTCGAGCCACTTGTTCAGATAGCGCTCGGTAAGCCAGCGCCGCCAGCGGATCTGGAGCAGCTGCCGCAGGTAGAGTGCGTAGACCGCCATGAAGATGTAGGCCGCGGCGAGCCAGCCGAACTTCAAAAGCTGATTGAGAAATTCGGTTTCGTTCTTGTCCTGCAGCGTATTGTAGAACGCGTTCTGCCAGTGATTCAGCTCGACGTTGATGTAGACGATGCCGAGATTGAGCGCGACGATGACCGCAAGCAGCAGACGCGCGGCGCGACGTTCTTCGGAAAACCAGTACGGGCGGGCCAGCGCCCACAGGTCGCGCACGAAGGCCCTGGTCTTCGACACCAAAGCGGATTACCCCTCCCCGATCGATCTCCGCCATTGTTACCTGTCCTCGCACGTATGCGAAGGTACGGAACGCGCTGTTGGAGTGCGTTCTGACGCACGGCATTCTCGCGCCGACAAACGGCAGGCCTCATGACCACCCCGTCTGCTTTGCAGCCACCCCTCCTCATCGTAGGAGGGAATCGCTTGTGCACCCCGTCTGCTTTGCAGCCACCCCTCCTCATCGGAGGAGGGGAATCGCTTGTGCACCCCGTCTGCTTTGCAACCACCTCTCCTCATCGGAGGAGGGGGAACGCTTGTGCGCCCCGTCTGCTCCACAGCTCCTAACGTAGGAGGAAGGTTCGTTTCCCCTCCTCCGATGAGGAGGGGTGGTCGCGAGAGCGACCGGGGTGGTGAAGTCTAGTCCTCGCCCAGCAGATCGCGCGCGGTGAGCTCGCACACGTATTCGCGCTCGCTCGCCGTCAGCTCCGGTATGGCGTCGATCGACCCTATCGGATCGTCGGGCTGCATGTCGAACGGATGATCGGTGCCGATCGCGACGCGATTGGCGCCGGCGATGTCGATGAGATGGCGTGCGGCCTGCGGGTCGTGCGTAAGGCAGTCGAAATAGAAACGCTTGAACAGCTCGCGCGGCGACGAAGGATTGTTCACCTTAGGCTCGGGGCGCGCCTTGTGGCCGTGCACGAAACGCCCGATCTGGTACGGCATGAAGCCCCCGCCGTGCGCGCACAGTATGCGCAGCTTCTTCAGCTCATCGAGCGCGCCGCTGAACATGAGGTGCGCGATCATGAGCGTCGTGTCGAGCGGGAAGCCGATGAAATTGCGCAGGTAGTAGGCGTCCATGCCGCCCTCTGCGAGGCACCGGTAAGGATGCGCGAAGATGAAGCAGCCCAACTGCTCGATCGTCTTCAGCACTTTGCGGAATTTCTTGTCGGCGAGCGCCACGCCCTCGATCGACGTGCCCATTTCCACCGCCTTGAACTTGTGTTCCTTCACCACGCGCTCGAGCTCGGTAATCGCCGCATCGGGATCCTGCATCGGCAGATGCGCCATGCCGCGCAGGCGGTCGGGGCGTTTCGCCACCATCTGCGCGATCCCATCGTTGGCGAGTTTCGCAGCCGCAAGCCCCGCATCGGGCGAAAGCCAGTAGAAGTAGATGGGCGGGCCGACCGAGATCGCCGCGATATCGATGTCTTTGCGATCCATCCACGCCAGCTTCGCGTCAACATCGTGGAATTCGGCGAGCAGTTCCGTCATCGTGCCGTGACTGTCGAAATAGCGCTTGCCGCCCTTCTCCTCGAAGCGCGTGCCGAAACGTTGCGGATTGCGCGCGATGGCGTCGACGACGGTCGGTGGAATGACGTGATTGTGCAGATCGATAGTGGCCATGACGGATCGCGTCCTCTGAAATCAAAATGCCGTCGTTCCGACGAAAAGTCGGAATCCAGTTGTTTTGCTGAGCCGGTTGTCACCGGCATGACGAACGAGTCTGTGCAACCTGATTTGAACTATGTCAGTTTGCCTCGATATGGGGGTTTTTGCTACTTCAGAATAGCCCGTATTCTCGGCTAACATAGCGCTGCGATATCACCGCGACGGATGGAGGCCCACCATGCTCACCCGCACCCTTGCTGAATTCGTAATCGATACGCGAACGGAAGATCTCCCCGTAGATGTCCTTACGCGAGCCTGCGCGGCGCCGATCGATACCCTGGGCGTGGGCCTCGCCGGTTCGATCGGCACGACGCGTAAAGCCGAGGCCGAAGCGAAGGAGCATCCATGACGCAGATCAGACGAGTCGTTACCGGCCACGACAAGCGCGGCAAAGCAATCGTCCTTTCGGACGGGCCGGTACCCACCGTGCACAGCAACCCGATACGCCCCGGACAACTCTCGTTCGAAGTGTGGAAGTCGAGCGCCGCGCCGGTCCCGATCGCTGCCGAAGAGTCGGAACCCACGACCGGTCCGCGCTCGCTTCAGCCTCCGAGGAACGGCACGGTGCTGCGAATCTCGGTAGTGCCCCCGGAGAGCGATGAGACCCGCAAGCTCACGCCCGAGCAGGCGCGCGAGCTGTTCCGGAAAAGCGGCGCAGGGGACGCGTCCACTTACGGCCGTGGCGGCCGCCATCCGATGATGCACCGGACAGAGACGGTGGATTACGCGGTGGTCCTCGAGGGCGAGATCACGCTGATTCTC
>DATFGD010000579.1:0-5180 GCA_035249725.1 Burkholderiales bacterium | reverse complement strand
AGCTCACGTTGGTCACCCAGTCGCGCATCGCTTCGTTGAGCGCGTCCTTGAGCGTCTTCGAGCCGCTCTCCACCGGCACGACGCTCGCGCCGAGCAGCTTCATGCGATACACGTTCTGGATCTGGCGCTTGACGTCCTCGGCGCCCATGTAGACCACGCATTCCATGCCGTAGCGCGCCGCGATCGTCGCCGCGGCGACACCGTGCATGCCGGCGCCGGTCTCCGCGATGACGCGCCGCTTGCCCATGCGGCGCGCGAGCAGCGCCTGGCCGATCACGTTGTTGATCTTGTGCGCGCCGGTGTGGTTGAGATCCTCGCGTTTCAAGTAAACTTGCGCGCCGCCGAAATGCTCGGACCAGCGCCGTGCAGGGTAGACGGGACTCGGGCGCCCGACGTAGTGCTTGAGTTCGTACTCGAATTCGGCCTGGAACTCGCTATCGGATTGATAGCGCGCGTACGCTGCCTTCAGTTGATCCAGCGCCTGGATCAGCGTCTCCGCAACGAACACGCCGCCGTAAGGCCCGAAATGCCCGCTGGCATCAGGCAGGTCATACATCCGCATTGCGCACTCCTGACACGAACGCAGCGATCTTCCCTGCGTCCTTGATTCCCGGGGCGGACTCGACGCCGCTCGATACATCGACCGCCCACGGCCGCACCTGCTGGATGGCGCCGGCCACGTTCCGGGCATCCAGACCGCCGGAAAGTACGACCGGCACGGGCAGCGCGCGCGGAATGAGGCCCCAGTCGAACGACTGCCCGGTTCCGCCATGCGCGCCCTCGACAAATGCATCGAGCAGCAACGCCTTGGCATCGTGATAATCGCGCGCGTATTGTAGCAAATCCGTCCCGGCCTTAACCCGGATCGCCTTGATGTACGGCAGGGCGAACTGGCGGCAGAATGCCGGCGATTCCGAGCCGTGAAACTGCAGCAGTCCGACCGGCGCGAGCGCAATCGTCTCGCGCACCTCCGCTTCGGTCGCATCCACGAACAGGCCCACTGCGGTGACAAACGGCGGCAGTGTGCGAATGATTTCCCGCGCCAGCGCAGGCGCGACGTAACGCGGGCTCGGGCGGTAAAAGACGAGCCCGATCGCGTGCGCGCCATGATGCGCAGCGGCAAGCGCGTCTTCCACACGCGCAACGCCACACACTTTTATCGCAGTGGGCATGAGCGTCTACTAAACATCTAAATTTGCGAGGTGCGGCAAGGTGGGTCGGGCTGCCGCAGGTAATCCCCAGATCGCATCGTACACCACCCGCGTGAGATAAAGTCCCGCGGCATCAAATGTGGGGGCCGCCAGCGTGCGATCGCGGCCTTTCAACAACTCGCCAATCCATTCCGGCGGATGTTTGCCCTTCCCGACATAGACCAGCGCGCCGACGATATTGCGCACCATGTGGTGCAGGTAGGCGTTCGCCGCGAATTCGAAGAGAACGTAGTCGCCGCGGCGCTCGATATCCAGACGTCGCAGCTCGCGCACCGGCGAACGCGCCTGGCACTCGCTCGATCGGAACGCGCTGAAGTCATGTTCGCCGATGAGCGCGTGGGCAGCCGCGCGCATTGGCTCGACGTCGAGCGGCAGATGAAACCAGCCCACGCGCCCCTGATCGGCCGCCGGGCGCACCGCCCGATTCAGCAATACGTATCGATAGCAGCGCTCACGCGCCGAATAGCGCGCGTGAAAATCCGGCCGCACGACATGCGCCCAGTTGACTGCAATATGCGGCGGCAGCAATGCGTTCGCGCCGCGCACCCACGCGCTCAACGGACGCTGCACGGGCGGGTCGAAGTGCACGACCTGTCCGAGCGCGTGCACCGCGGCATCGGTGCGGCCCGCGCATACGGTCGCAACGGGCTCGCCCGCGAGCTGCGCGAGTGCGGCTTCGAGCTTGTCCTGGACGGCGCAGCCGTCGGCCTGCGTCTGCCAGCCGCAGAAGGCGCTTCCGTCGTATTCGAGGCCCAAGGCAACGCGCGAGGCACCGGGTCTCATCTCTACGCTCATCGCTCAACCTACGTATACAAAAAGAAAAACCGCGGCAGGACGACTGCCGCGGTCTCGATTTTCCGCCGTTCGTCGCGGTCAGGCGAGCTTTGCGAGGAGCTGCTGAGCTTGCGCCTGCTGCTCCGCGTCGCCCTCCCGGATCACTTCCTCGAGTATGTCCTTTGCGCCCGCCCGGTCGCCCATTTCCTCATAGGCCTTGGCCAGATCGAACTTCGTCTGCACGTCGTACCAATGCGCATCTTTGCCGGAACCGGCGCCGGGCTCCGGCGGTTTGTCATCCAGGTTGAGGTCGATGTTGAAAGCATCCGCCTTCGCGGCGGTGCCCGTGCCGCCCGCGGGCGGCAAATCGATGTGGAAATCGAGCGGTGCGACGTCGGCGTCAGGCGCCGCTGTGCGGGTCGGGGGCTTCTCCGCCGGGGGGACATCGAGACTGAAATCCGGCACCGCGGGCGCAGCCTGCGTATCGGCGCGCGTTGGCGTCGTGGCGCCCGCGTCCGCATTCGCGTCGACGGGCGCAGGCGCACCGGCGGTAAGGTCCAAATCCAGATCCATGTCGACCGGCCGCGCTTGCTGTACGACCGAACTCTCCGCTACATCCTTACCTGCCGCATACATCGGATTCGCCGCATCGAGCGCATAACCCATTGCGGCGACTTTAAGCCAGGTTGCCCCCGCGCCATGCTTAAGTTTCTGAAAATCCGCGGCGTATTTGGCGAATGCCGCCTTGTCCTTGCGCGCCGCGTAGATCTCCAGCAAAGCCACGTGCACGTCTTCGCGATCGGGATGTTTTGCAAGCGCTTCTTTCAGTATCGATTCCGCCTGCCCGTCGCGGCCGTGCGAGACATAAATTCGCGCTTCGTCCAGGGGATCGACGTCCGGGGTCGGCGCGGCAGCGGGCACGCGGTCGGCCGCCACCGCGGCGCCGACCGAGGCGGCCGATTCGGCCCGTTCAGCCATACCGCTCACGGGGGGCGAAAACAGCGCCGAAGCACGACTGCCTTCGGCGCGGCGCCGGCGCATGAGCCAGAAGGCGGCTCCGCCGAACAACACCAGACCGATCGCGCCAAGATGCAGCGGGTTCGCAAGCAGCGATTCGACGAGCGTGGGTTCCGGCGGCAGCGGTGGCACGGACACCGGCTTGACGGCAGGCTTGGGCTTCGGCGCCTCGGATAGGGGCGACGCCGGCGCCTTGGCCTGTACCGGCTGTGCCATCGGTTTTGCGGGCGCTTCCGCAAGCTTCGGCGCGCCTTCCGCTTTCTGCTGGGCCGCAGCCATTCCCGCGCTCTTGATTTCCATCAGCCGCTGCATGTCGTTGATGGTCTTCTCGAGCTGGGCGATGCGCTCGCTGGCCTCCTTCAACGCTTTCTCGCGGGAAACGATCTCTTCTTCCAGCACGCGCAGCCGCTCCTTGGCGGCCGCCTCCCTGCCGTCCTTCGCGCCGGCCGGAACGCCGGGCGGTTCGCCCTTGGAGAGGCGCACCACATCGCGCGTCTCGCCGGAGGTGGTGTCCTCTACGCGCGCCGTGATTCTGCCGCTCGTCGCGCTCCCCCCTTCTGGCGCCGGGGCCGGACTCGCGGCGAGCTTCTGGCGGTAGCTGTTCCAATCGGCCACCTGCGCGCGGTACTCCTTGATCGCTTCCTGTTGCGGAATGGCGGCGATTTCTTCACGCTCCGGCACGCGCAGTATTTTGCCGCTGCGAATGAGGTTCATGTTCTTGCGTATGAACGCGTCGGGATTGCTGCGGTAGAGCCCGACCAGCATTTGTTCGACCGATACGCCGTCCGGGCGCACGCCGCGTGCAATTTGAGACAGGGTTTCGCCGCGCTGTACCGGGCCGTAGCTGCCGGGTGCGGCCGCCGGGCTCGCTGCGCGCTCAACCGGAACGGCGCGCGGTGCGGGTACGGGCGCCTGCACCGCTGCGGGCGCCGGGCGCGATTCAGCAACCGCTGGCGCACTCCGCGCGCCGGGTGGGTCGAGCAGCACGCGATATTCCCGCATGATCCGGCCCGAAGCCCAGGTGAGATCGATCAGCACATCGACCACGAATTCATTCACCGGGCGGCTGGAAGTCAACTTGATATAAGCCTGCCCGTTCGGGCGCTTCTCGATCCGGAGCGCCAATCCGGTCACGATGTTGTTGTATTGCAGACCGGCCTGCTGATACGCAGTCGGCGGCGCAAGCCGCACGGACAACGTGCCCAGCTCGTCCTTCGCAACGGACATGAGGTCGATTTCGGCCTGAAACGGCTCGCCCAGCGACGACTGAACGGTCAGTCTGCCCAAGCCCGCCGCGTCGACCGTCCATGGCGCGAGCAGCAGCACGGCCGCAGCCAGCCAACTTCCTACTCGAGTGGAATCTCGCACACCGCCCCTTTCCTGTTCCCTGAGGGTCCCCCTGCGCGACTTAACTTAGCATCAGTCAGTTAGCCATGCAAGCTAATAATGCCTCTCACGTTGCAGCTGAATCCTCGCTATTTTTGTAAAGCGTTTCATAAGAAAAAAGGGAAGATTTCTCTTCCCCTTTTCGATGACAGCGGCCCGGCAAGCGCAGCGGTGGAAACTGGAACCTACTTCGGTGGTTCTTTCACTGCCTTTTCGAGTTCCTTGATGCGCTGGTTCGCTTCGTTCAACGCGCGCTCGCGCGCGATCAGCTCTTCTTCCAGCGCCTGAACGCGATCTTCGATGGTGCGGCCTTTCTTGCTGCCCGGCTGACCTTTGGATAAACGCAGCACGTCCTTCGAGCCCTTGGCGGCAGCCTTGTCTTCCACCTTCACCCGGGATTCACGTTTCTTCTCCGTGTCTCCTTGCTCCGAAGCCTTGGCCGGCCGGTCCGAGAGCCGGCGGCGATACCGGTTCCAGTCGGTCGTCTGCACACGCACTTCCTGCGCGGCATCCCGGCGCGGAATTTCAGCCAGTTGCCCGCGCTCAGGAATCTGCAGCGTTGCGCCCGCCCGGATGAGATTCATGTTGTTGTTGATGAAGGCATCGGGGTTGGTGCGGAACAGACCGACCAGCATCTGCTCGAGCGAGACGCCTTCCGGCTTCACGTTCGCAGCGATCTTGCCCAGCGTCTCGCCGCGTTTCACCGGTCCGTACTGCGGCGCGGCACGAGCGGGCGCCAGCGAAGCGACGGCAGCCGGCGGAGCAGGCGGTGGCGCAGGCCGCGTCTCGGCC
>DATFGD010000578.1:0-2763 GCA_035249725.1 Burkholderiales bacterium | reverse complement strand
GTGTATGCCAAAGTGCTCAAATCCAGGCGTGAGGGCGCAAGCTACATGTCGGCGCTCGAATTCACTTCGGTAAGCGTGCAGACGAACCTGAACATTCAGCAGTTCATCCACCTGCTCATACAGGGCAGCGAAGTGAAGTAGCGGCGCTCACGCGAGCTACGGGCGGAGCCGCCCCCTATTCCACCCGGATGTTTGCGTTCCTGATGAATCGCTGACTTCACGTCATCCTCCGGCGCCGTCTGTTGAGGTAAGTATGATAGCCGAACGATGCGGCGGGATGACCGGACAGAAAACAAAAAGCCGCGCCGGTTTTGATCCGTGCGCGGCCCAATCACAACACCCACAGGAGGAGTGAAGCATGGTGTTGCGGACGTATCATGACCGGCTGTTGCCTTGGCGTCTGTGGAATGTTTCACGAAAGGACACGCAATTGCAGCGCTTCGTGCAATAGTGCACGCAGTATGCCTGGAGGAGAGCCGATCGCGGGCTTCGTTAGACCCATTGGCGTCGCCGTTACTGCAGCGGCGGTTTTCGCGCGTCACGCGGCACAGCTATAGCGGCGCGCACGCTTGAAAGCCCGCCGCGTTGAATGGATACTTCGGCCTTGGTGAATCGACTGACGGAAGGACTCGATGGTACTGCTATACGACCCCACCGCGCCGCGACAGGTCGAGACGGCGTCGGCGCAGCCCAAACTGGAAACCCTCTCCGGGAAAGTTGTCGGCTTCATCGACAACGCCAAGCCGAACTTCGATCATCTGGTGGACGCGCTTGCCGACCTGCTCGTCCGGAAACACGGCGTTGCGCGCATCATCAAGCGCCGCAAGACTTCGGCTTCCATACCGGCAGCTAACGAGGTTGTGAACGAGCTTGCTGCACAGTGCGATCTCGTCGTGACCGGCTCGGGCGATTGAGGCTCTTGCGCGTCGTGGAGTGTCCACGACAGCGTAGAAGTGGCGAAGCGCGGAAGTACGGCGGTCGTCGTGTGCTCCAGCGCGTTCACCACGCTCGGGCGTGCGCAGGCTTCGGCTCTGGGTAACCCCACGCTGCCGATCGCGGTGATCCCGCATCCGTTCGGAAATCGCACGGGGCAGGAAGTGAGGCAAATCGCCGAACAATGCCTGCGTGACATCGTTGCGCTTACCGGCGCAGGAGCAGCGATTGAGTCGTGACGCGCCCGCAGGCGCCGTGCTGTTCGAGGCGCCCGACGATATCGAGGCCATCAACGCGTTGTATCGCGACCGCCGCTGGAGCGACGGTCTGCCGGTCATTCCGCCGACGCTCGAGCGCGTCGAACGCATGCTGCGCCATACCCGTCGCCGCCGCCATGACGTGGTCGCCCGCATCGCGCCCGGCTATGGTGCTGCGACGGTGCAGCACATCGCCATCAACGCGGTGCTTGCGGGATGTGCGCCCGAATGCCTGCCGGTCGTGATCGCCGCGGTCGAGGCGGTCGCCGCGCCGGAATTCAACCTGCAAGGCATACAGGCGACGACCAACCCCGTCGCGGTGTGGGTCATCGTCAATGGCCCGGCCGCAGCGCGGGTTGCGGTGAATGCCACCCACAACTGTCTCGGTCAAGGCGCATGGGCCAACGCAACGATCGGTCGCGCCGTGCGCTTGTGCCTGCAAAACATCGGCGGCGCACTGCCCGGCGAAATGGACCGCGCCACGCACGGTCAGCCTGGCAAGTACACCTTCTGCTGCGCCGAGAATGAGGCGGCCAATCCATGGGACCCGTTGCACGTGGAACGCGGCCATGCGCGCGAGCGCAGCACCGTAACACTCGTCGGCGCAGAAGGCACGATGAACATGAACACACATTGCAAGGACGCGGATGACCTGCTGCGCGTCATTGCAGAAACCATGATGCACCCCGCAAGCAACGAATATTGCCACGGCGGCGAGCCGTGGCTCGTGCTCGCGCCCGAGCACGCCGATATCCTGCGGCAGGCCGGCTACACGAAGGCCAGCATCAAGCAGCGCTTGTGGGCGCTGAGCCGTATGCCGGCGCGGCGCATGTCCGACAAGGATTTGCTGCGCGTGCGCGCCTCACGCAGCGTGGAACTGGGTGACATCAAACCCGACACCTTGTTGCCCATTGCGCCGCAGCCCGACGACATCTGGTTCATCGTCGCGGGAGGGCCGGGCACCCACTCCGTCTACGTGCCCGGCTTCGGCAATTCACGCGCCGCGACGCGCGAAATTCCGGATACGCACTAGCGGCTATTTCGGCTGCGGCACGACGCGAATATAAGGCTTCGTCGATTTCCAGCCGCCGGGGAAACGCTGCTTCGCCTCTTCATCCGAGACCGCGGGAACGATGATGACGTCCTCGCCGTTCTTCCAGTTCACGGGCGTTGCCACCTTGTGCTTCGCGGTGAGCTGAATCGAGTCCAGGACGCGCAACACTTCGTCGAAGTTGCGCCCCGTGCTCATCGGATAGGTCAGGATCAGCTTGATCTTCTTGTCCGGTCCGACGACGAAGACTGAGCGCACTGTCTGATTGTCCGCTGCGGTGCGGCCTTCTTTCTTGGCGGTGGCATTGGGATGAATCATGTCATACAGCTGCGCCACCTTGAGATCCGCATCGCCGATCAAAGGATAATTGGGTGCATGCCCGGTCGCATCCTTGATGTCCTGCGCCCAGCGCTTGTGGTCGCTTACCGGATCGACACTGAGTCCGATGATCTTGCAATTGCGCTTCTCAAACTCCGGCTTGAGGCCCGCCATGTAGCCGAGTTCAGTGGTGCATACCGGGGT
>DATFGD010000577.1:0-3425 GCA_035249725.1 Burkholderiales bacterium | reverse complement strand
TGATCGAGTCCGAGTTCGAGTGAATACCGTCCTGGAGAGATTTCGGTGACGCGGCGCGTCACTGGCTTTATCGCGGCGAGCGCGCCCGGGTTCAAATCCGCAACCACCAGCTCCCACCCGCGAACCTCGAAAGCAAGCATCTCCGTCAAGCTGCCGCACCCGGCGAGCTGTCCGCGTACAACCACGGCCACGCGGCTGCAAAGCGCTTCGGCGTCGGCCAGGATGTGCGAGCTGAAAAACACGGTGCGCCCCCGATCGCGCAGCTCCAGGATGAGCGTTCGAATATCCCGTCGTCCGAGCGGATCGAGTCCCGACATCGGTTCATCGAGGAAGATCACGTCGGGATCGTTCAGCAGGGCCTGGGCAATGCCAACCCGTTGGACCATGCCCTTCGAGTACTTCCGAAGCTGCATGCGCCGCTCGCGGCCGAGACCGACACGATCCAGAAGATTCGACACCCGCTGTCTGCGTTCGCCGGCGTCGTAGCCGAACAGCTGCCCGAAGTAGTTCAACAGCTCTTCGGCCGTGAGATAGTCGTAGAAGCTCGGGTTTTCAGGAAGGTAACCGATGCGGTGACGCATCTGCACCTCGCCGGCCGGGCGTCCGAGGATTTCGGCGCGGCCGGAGGTCGGATAAATCAGCTGCATCAGCAGCTTGAGCGTGGTGGTTTTTCCCGCGCCGTTGGGCCCGAGAAACCCGAAGACTTCCCCGGGCTCTATCTGCAGCGAGAGGCGATCGAGCGCGCGGTACGGGCGTTTCCGCCAAAACCCGACTGCGTAATCTTTTGTCAGCTCCTCGATCCGAATCGCTGGAGGCATTTCTCCTATTTGGCCGCCCGTTTCAACTCCAGATCGATGAGAACATCGAGATACTGCGGCTGCACCAGCGAGGGCGGCAGCCGGCGGCCGTTGATGAAGAAGGTCGGCGTCGACTCGACGCCAAGCAATTTCCCAAGACCGGCGTCAGCCTTCACTTCCTCGATCACGCGCGCGTACTGTGCGTCGAAGTCGGTCACGCCGCCGACCGTCCTCACCGCGTCTTTCACCTGCTGTGGCGTCAGCACCGGAGGGCCGATGTTCTGGAAGATCCAATCCTCGAGTTTCCCTGCCGTGCCTTTGGACCGCGCCATCAGCACCCCGGCCGCTGCCTCGCACGCAGCGTAGTGGTTGCCGCCGGCAGCCCCCGCATTGCACTCTCCTTCGAGCGGGTAATGCTTCACGACGTAACGCACTTCCTTGGTCGCGATGTACTTGTCGAGCACGCCCCTGTACATTTCGTGCGTAAGTTTGCACGCGCCACACTGGTAGTCGTTGAACTTCACGATCACCACTTTGGCGCCGTCCGCTGGTACGGGCACGGTGACCTGCGGCTGAACGTCCCACCACTCCGCGATCTTCGCGCGGTCCGCGTCGCTTACAGGCGGGAGCGGCTGAGACGCCTGTTGTGGTTCGACCACCACACCTTCTCGAGGAAATGCGGCGATCACCGCGACCGCCCCCAGCACGAACACCAGGGCGAGCCCGAGTGAAAGCGGCTTGGACACGAGCGTGCGGAAGTCGTTCGATGCTCGGCGTGGCAAGGTAGTCATTGGAAACGTCGTGGCTCCACCGGAGATGATGAAGATTGCGATCGCGGACACATACGTGAGCGCGCAGAGAATGCAGAACACTTTGAGCACGAAGTACGACGCGTAGCCGAGATACAGCACGAACGCGAGGGCCATCGTCGACGCCACGAACACGTACGCGGGCGCGGTCTCGCCGGCTACCGATGTCTTGCGGCCCCCGAGCCCCGCCATCAGCATCACGAAGGCGAAGTAGAGCAGCCCAAGCGGCGCCACCGGCACTCCCCAAAAGCTCCCGTACGGGCTCAGGTACGCCTCGGTGCAATTCACGGAGGAATTCACGTCGCAGAAGCTCGTGTAAGTCGGGTCGGTCAGCAACCGGTAGTGCACGTAGCTGGACGTGGCTGACGCGGCGGCGCCAAGGGCGGAAAACGCCAACAACAAAGTGCGGCTGCGAGAGGTCATGCGTGTCGTGGAAGGGGGCCCTCGTGCAGGCGCCCGCCACCATTGTGTACGTGCATCCGGCTGAGCGTCAAGCGGTTAGGGTGTGCGCACCGCATCGATTTCCGTGCCCTTTTCCGGCGCGCCGGTCTCCGGCATCGAGCCCAGGAAGCTCTCCAGCCCCTCGAAAATCGCTCGATCGGTATTCGTCCCGAAGTACCGGCCTCCCGTAACTCCAGGCGCTGTGGGATCTGCCGTTACCTGATAGCTGACCACTGGCGTCGCCCCGGTGCAGGTCTGCGATCCGTCGGTCACCGGGGTTCCCGCCATTTGAAACGAGTACCCGCCCTTGACGACGATGTCCCCTGTCGTCAGGTCGGGGCTCAGATATGGGCTGCCTCCGTTTGGCGTCGGCATTCCGAGGCTGGAAAGTGTGGGTGCATAACGCTGGTTGCCGCACGTCTGCATGTATGCGAACTGCGCCTGGTTGATGGCGTCGAGCGTCGCAATCGCGGCGGACTCGCCGCCGCGCAAACGTGCGCCCCGATACAAGACGACGGAAACCGAGAGGAGCACGGCGACGATGATCGTGACGACCAGCAGTTCGACGAGCGTGAAGCCGCGTTGATTCTGCACGAAATCAGCTTAGCAGTTCTGGACTAACACGTGCTACGTGCTATGTGCTGCGTGCTACGTGCTTAGTGCTACGTGCTCACGTGCAACGTGCTCACGTGCTCACGTGCAACGTGGTCGAGGCAGTCGACAGCCGCATGATGCTCTCCCCGTCGGGCAAAAAAAAAGGATGCCCGATGTGCCCGGGCATCCCTGTGATTCGACGGGGTACCGCTTACTGCAGCGGGGTTCCGCCGGTCTCGGGCGGCGTTACGGTGCCGTCCGGATCGAAGTAGAGCGTTCCGTGCGCCGCAGTCGAGAAGGAACGTACGCCCGTGGTGCCCACGCCAACCGGAAGCGCCGTCGCGTAGTAGCCGGTGCGGCTCTTCACCGCGTTGCAGTCGTCAGCCACGTCGGCCGGGCCGGTACCGGTGTCGGCCAGCGTGATCGTATAGCCGCTCTTGACCGATGGGTCGGTCGAGAGGTCCGGCGAAATGAACCCCTGGTTGGACCCCGGGCACGCATTCGCCAGAACGACCAGCGAGATCGCGTAGCCGCCCTGACCAGCCGAGGACGAGTACGCCGCTTCCGCCGAGTTGATGGCGCGAAGCGAACCGATTGCCGACGATTCGTTGCCCGACATACGGGCTCGCAGCAGGCCGGGGACGGCGATTGCCGCGATGATGCCGATGATCGCCACGACGATCAGCAGCTCAATGAGCGTGAAGCCCTTCTGGTTACGCGCTTTCATGTGTCTCTCCTCGAAAAACTGGTTTGGCCGCGGTTCTGCGTGTTGTCGGTCAGACTG
>DATFGD010000576.1:0-3644 GCA_035249725.1 Burkholderiales bacterium | reverse complement strand
CGACTGTTCCCGTTTCACGGTACAGCGCCTGCGGCCGACCGCGCTCGAAGTCCCGGCAGAACTGTGGCCAGATGTGTTCCGCCTCTCCGGCAACCACAGTATCGGCGCAGGACTCGTATAGTTCCGGACAAAGCGAAACGTAACTCCCCCCGGCGACGACGCGATAGCCCACCTTCCGGTAGTAGGCAAGCAGTTCGGTCTGACGACTGAACTGCACGCCCATACCGCATACGCCGATCAGGTCCGCTCGCGGTCGCAGCGGCACGGATTCGATATTCTCGTCCACGATCTCGACGTGCCAGTGCGGCGGGCAGAGCGCGGCGAGCGTCGCAAGACCGAGCGGCGGGTTCACCGCACGCTTTCCCGGGAGCACCTCGCGCAGCGCCCATCTGAAGCTCCAGAAGCTCTCGGGAAAGCGGGGATTGATCAGCAGCAGGCGCGGACCGGAAGCGGACATGCCGTCGGCACTCGGGGACATTGAAAGCCGCGATGATGCGCTCTGCGTGAAGAAGCCGATTTGACTTGCGTCAAAGATGCGCGTGTATCACGCCCGGCGGATCGTAGCAGCCTGTTGAAGCCGATCGCTCACTCTGTCGGCGGTCCGGCAGGCAGAGGCAATGCAATCGCCGACGGAAATACCGCCACGCCATGACCCGCACAGGAATAAGCCCGGCAGGGCGTCCTCCGCGGTAAGGGCTGTCCGGACGCGATCGGGATGTCCGATCGTGTACTGCGGGATCGCGTGCGGCCAGCGCGTCACTGCGCAGGAAAGCAGCGCCGCCCGCGCCCCGATCAGTGCGGCGAGTTCGGCATGTACGATATTCGCGAGATCCGCATCCGGCAACGACGGCAAAGCCGGTTCGCGTTGACCGCCCAGAAATGTGGTGAGCATCACGTGGTCTTGCGGCGCGCGCCCCTCGAACATCGTGGACGAAAAGAGCGTGCCGAGTATCCGCCGTTGCTCGATGCGGGGTGCGAGAACGCCGAAGCCATCGAGGGCGTGCGCCACATCGGCCCGCCGGTACACGCTCGCGACTGATGCAACCGGGGCATAGGGAATGGCATCGAGCGCCTGTGCCGCGCCGGGGGCGAAGTCGCGCACCAGCAGCGCTGCCTGTCTCGCGGGCACGGCGAGCACCACCGCGCGCGCCCTCGATTCTTCACTGCTGCCGTTGCCTTCGGTCGCGACCGTGAGGCAACCGCTCATCCCACGCCGTATGTGGGTTGCGCGGATCCTGAGGCGCAAGCGCTCCAGGCGCGCCGCCAGCGCGTCGGTAAGCGTTTGCACGCCATTGACGAAGGAGAAACTTCGGGCAATGTTTTTTCCCTTCTCCGGACGTTTGGCGCGTTCATGGGCGCCGCGAATCTGGCCGACGATGAGACTGCCGTAGCGCTGCTCGAGCGCATAAAGCCGGGGGAATGCGGCAGGCAGCGACAGTTCGCGTGGATCGCCGGCATAGATGCCCGCGACGAACGGGTCGACTGCATAATCCAGAAACTCCCGGCCGAGGCGCCGCACAACGAAGTCGGCGACCGACTCTTCGGAGTCCGCTGGCCGGCGCGATGCAAACGGCTCGCGCAGTAACCGAAACTTGGCGCCGGTGGAGAAAAGCGGCGTGCTCACGAATGCAGCTGGCGACATCGGTAGCGGCACCAGTGCTCCGCGATGCACCACGAAGCGCTTTGACGCGCGCGCGCTGATCTCGATGCGTTGACTGCGGAGCTCAAGCTGGTCGATCAGCTCGCCGATGTGCGGGTTCGTTTCCAGTATGCTGTTCGGACCGCGCTCGTACAGGACGCCGTCGCGGCGCACGGTTTGTATCACGCCGCCGGCGTGCGCCGCCGCCTCGATCACTTGGACGTTGATACCGCGCAGTGAGAGCCGGAACGCCGTGGTGAGTCCGGAAATGCCCGCGCCTACCACGAGTACGTCGGTATCAGCGGTCGCCATTCATCGATTCTTGCATTGACTCATGGCGCGCAGCAAGCGCGTGTCCGGCGTTCAGCGATAAGGCATAATCGCGATTCCCTACATGGAATGACGAACGAATGCTCGCAGCATCGAACGTCGCGTGCGTACGCGGCGATCGGCAACTCTTCGACGGCATCACGTTTTCGCTGGAGAGCGGGACGCTGCTACGCATTGCAGGCGCCAACGGGAGCGGCAAAACCAGCCTGCTGCGCATCCTCTGCGGTCTCGCGCTTCCGTCGGCCGGTGAAGTGCGCTGGAGCGGCGAGCCGATACGCAGATTGCGCGAAGACTATCACCGTCACCTGGTCTACATCGGCCATGCGCCGGCGGTGAAGGAGGAACTGAGCGCACGCGAGAACGTCGCGATTCCGTGCGCGCTGGGCGGTGCACCGGTGGATGGCGCTGCGACCGACAGGGCGCTCGAGCGCGTGGGACTCATCCGCTACGCCGACTACCCCGCGCGGCATCTGTCGCAGGGCCAGCGCCGGCGCGTGGCGTTGGCGCGTCTCGCCGCCCGCACATCGGCAAAGCTGTGGGTGCTGGACGAACCGTTCACCGCGCTCGACACGGTTGCCATTGCGCTCATGGTGGAAATGATCGCGACCCATATCGCCCGCGGTGGTCTGGCGGTCATCACGAGCCACCAGGACGTCATGCTTGCCGCGGTCGCTGCATTCACGATCGATCTCGGCGGATAAGGCCGGAATTGTTCTCGGTGATGCGCGCAATGATCGGCCGCGATCTCCTGGTCGCGATGCGGCGCCGCGCCGACGTCGCGAATGCGCTGCTGTTCTTCGTCATCGTCGCGAGCCTCTTTCCGCTCGGTGTTGGGCCGGAGCCGAATCTTCTGCGCACGATTGCGCCCGGCGTGATCTGGGTCGCGGCGCTGCTCGCGTCGATGCTTGCACTCGGGCGCATGTTCGCAGCGGATTACGCGGATGGCACGCTGGAACAGATGCTCTTGAGTGCGGCGCCGCTCGGAGCCATCGTCGTCGGCAAGGCCATTGCGCACTGGCTCGTTTCCGGGCTGCCGCTCATGGTGCTCGCCCCGTTACTTGCGGTACAATTCGACCTGCCGGCCGGAGCGTTGCTGGTACTCATGGTCTCGCTGGCGCTCGGCACGCCGGCCCTGACGTTGATTGGCGCGATCGGCGCGGCGCTCACGATCGGCGTACGCGGTTCGGGCGTGTTGACTGCGCTGCTGGTTCTTCCCCTTTACGTGCCGGTTCTCATACTCGGGACCAGCGCGGTCGATGCAGCGGCGGGCGGCGTAACGGTACAGGCGCACCTGCTGCTGCTCGCGGCGTTCCTGATGTTTGCCGGTGCATTTGCACCGTGGGCCACGGCCGCGGCGCTGCGCATTTCGCTCGATTAGGTTGATGCAAACCAGGCACCCATAGGGAATTTACCTTAACATCTGTCCCCGGAGACTTACGACGTCCGCTGATGTTCCAGTCCGGTGAAGCCGCACAGAACCCACGTTCCGCATGGGGCGGGATAAACTGGTTCAAGTATTCCTCGCCCCAGAGCTTTTTTCCACTGGCGGGCAACGCTGTTCCGTGGTTTGCCGTGGCTGCGGCGGTGTTCTGCGCGGCAGGACTCTACGTGGGATTTTTTGTCGCCCCGACCGATCAGCAGCAGGGTGAAGCCTATCGCATCATCTTCATCCACG
>DATFGD010000575.1:0-4362 GCA_035249725.1 Burkholderiales bacterium | reverse complement strand
AATGGCTTGCGGGATTCGACGGCACACTGCTCGTCATATCGCACGATCGCGACTTCCTCGACGGGTGCGTGACGCACCTCGCGCATATTGCACAACGGCGGCTGACGCTCTACAGCGGCAACTATACGGCGTTCGAAATTCAGCGCGCGGCGCAGCTCGCGGTGCAGCAGGCGCTGTTCGAAAAGCAGCAGCGCGACATCGCACGTCTCGAGCGCTTCATCACGCGCTTTCGCGCCAAGGCGACCAAAGCGCGTCAGGCGCAAAGCCGCCTCAAGGCGCTCGATCGCATGGAACGCGTCAGCGCCGCGCACGTGGACGCGCCGTTCGACTTCGATTTCCCGCAACCCGCGCGCTCGCCGGATCCGCTGCTCACGCTCGACGGTGTGGCAGCGGGCTATGCCGGACACAACGTGCTGCAGGACGTGGCGATCACGCTGCGTCCCGGAACACGGCTCGGACTGCTCGGGCCAAACGGCGCCGGCAAATCCACGCTGATCAAGCTGCTTGCGTCTGAAATTCCGGTCAACGCGGGACGGCGTACCGAGGGGAAAGGTCTCGTCATCGGTTATTTTGCGCAGCATCAGCTCGAACAGTTGCGCCCCGACGAATCTCCCCTGCGGCATCTCGTCCGGCAGGAGCCCGCAATGCGCGAGCAGGATTTGCGCGATTATCTCGGCGGTTTCGATTTTCGCGGCGGCATGGCGGACGCGCCGATTGCGCCTTTTTCCGGAGGAGAGAAGTCGCGGCTCGCGCTCGCGCTGCTCGTTCGGCGGCGGCCGAACCTGTTGCTGCTCGATGAACCGACGAACCATCTCGATCTCGAGATGCGCTATGCGCTCACCCGGGCGCTCGTGGAATACGAAGGCAGTCTCGTTCTCGTCTCTCACGATCGCGCGCTGCTGCGAACCGTGTGCGATGCGTTCACGGTCGTTGCCGACGGCCGGGTCAGCGCATTCGATGGCGATCTCGACGACTACGTGGCGTGGCTCGCGGGGCGGCGCGATGCGCAAGCCGGATCAAGCGGTGGCGCGGCACAGCGGCTCGCGCGCAAGACGGCACGCGAGAATGCCACGGCCGAACGGCAGCAGCAGCTCGCCCGCCGCCGGCCGCTGCTCAAAGAGGTCGAGCAGCTTGAACGCCAGCTCGCTGCGTGGCACGAGGAAAAGCGCGAGCTCGACGAGCAACTGGCGGACCCCGCATTCTATGCGAGCCCGGATCCCGACCAGCTCAAGGGTGTCGTGCTGCGCCAGCAGGCGGTGTCGCAGCGGATCGCCGAGGCGGAGCACCGCTGGCTCGAAGTGCACGCCGAACTGGAAGCCATGGGCGAGCTTCGCAGCGCGTGAGCGCTTAATCGACCTTGGCGCCGGACGCTTTCACCGCCTTGCCGAAGCGCTCGATCTCGAATCGGATCCGCTTGCCGAATTCCTCCGGTGTCCCGCCGAGCGGATCGACGCCCATGTCCGCGAGGCGCTTGCTTACTTCCGGCGAACGGATGATGCGCGTGATCTCCTTTGCCAGCTTGTTCACCACCGCCTTGGGCGTTTTCGCGGGCGCGACAATTCCGGTCCAGTTGCCCATCACGAAATCCTTGTAACCCTGTTCGACCATCGTCGGCACTTCGGGCGTGAACGGATGGCGTTTTTCGGTGAGCGTACCGATGATGCGCAGCCGGCCGCCCTTCGCATGAGGAAAAAGCTCGGGAACCGCATTGATCATGACGTGCGCCTGACCCGAGATCAGCGCAGGCACGGCCGGCCCGACGCCCTTGAACGGCACGTGAGTTCCGTCGATACCCGTCGCCACCTTGAACATTTCCATGGAAAGATGGCTGATCACGCCCGCGCCGCCCGATGCATAGATGAGCCGGTTCTTCTTCGCCCAGTCGACGAGTTCCTTGACGTTTTTCGCTGGAATGCCCGGGTTCACCACCATGATGAGCGGTGCCGTGCCGAGTACCACGACCGGCGTGAGGTCGCGCTCCAGGCTGTAGTTGAGTTTGGTATACAGCGTCTGCGAGATGGTGTGGGCGGTGCTGATATTCATGAAGGTGTAGCCGTCGGGCGTGGTTTTCGCCACCAGCTCGGCAGCGAGGTTGCCGCCTGCTCCGGGGCGGTTGTCCACGATCACGGGCTGGCCCCACGACTCGTTGAGCTTCTGCGCGACGATGCGCGCCATGATGTCGTTGATGCCGCCGGGTGCGAAAGCGACGACGTAACGGATGGGGCGCGTCGGATAGTCTGCGGCAAGCGCTGTACTCGCGAAAACGGCCGCACAGCTTAAACAGGCCGCCCCGATAACACTAAGAATAGATCCTGGCATGGCACCGCCTCCTCGTTATGATCCGCGCCCGATCAACGCATGATAAAGACATACGACGCACCCGGCAAACCGCGACTCTGGTTTCTCGCTCCTTTGCGTCCTTCGCCTTGAAGCCGCTTACCCGCTACCATCGGCGCCGCACCGGCGGGCGGCTCCGCCAGTAGCGGATCATCGCGTAGCCGCCCAGCATGCCGCCCAGGTGCGCGAAGTGCGCGACGCCCGCCTGCGTTCCCGTAATGCCGAGATAGAGCTCGAGCGCGCCGTACAAGGTGACGAAGAGCCACGCGGGCATCGGGATCGGCGGAAAAATCAGCATGACCGTGCGATGCGGAAAGTAAAGGGCGAACGCGAGCAGTACGCCGAATACGCCACCCGATGCGCCGACGGTCGGGTAAGGCGGCCCACCGCTGCCCGCCGAGACGATGAGCTGCGCAAGGGCGGCGGTGATGACGCAGGCAAAGTAATAGGCGAGGTATCGCCGCTCGCCGAACACGCGTTCGATGTCGGAGCCGAACATGTAAAGCGCGAGCATGTTCACGAGAAGATGCAGAAGGTTGCCGTGCAGAAAACTGTACGTGACGAGTTGCCACGGCAGGAAACCCGCCATGCCGGCCGGCGATGAACCGTGCAGCGGCCACAGTGCAAAGAAGAGGAGGAGCGTGTCGCCGACGATGGCCTGCAGCAGGTAAACGATGCCGTTCGCGAGCAGCAATGTCCATGTGACGGGCGGGATGGAAGGAAACATGAGCGGGGCGGACCGATTCGCCAGGTTGCCGTTCGACAACGGTGTCGCTGTGAAGGTTTAAGCGAGTAGCGCTGGCAGCTCGCGCGCGAGTTTTGCGCGTTCGGCCGTTGCGGTGCCGTTCAGGGCGAAGCCCAGCAGTTTGCCGGCGCTATCGATAAACAGCGACTTGACGCCCTCGCCACTGCGCTCGATCAGCCATTCGCCCGCAGCGCCGCTCGGCGGCGGCGCAACGATGGTCGGGCACGCCGGCGTCTTGACCAGCACGGGCATTGCCGGATAGCTCACGGCGGTACGCTTGTCCGCGAGCGTTGCGGCAAGCGCGCGGGCGGCGTGCATGATCGGCATTACGAAAGGGAGTACCATGCCCGCGACTTCGGCGCAATCGCCGAGTGCGTAGACGTCATCCGCGCCGCAGGCAAGAAAGCGGTCGACGATGATGCCGCCGCGAACCGCAAGCCCGGCCGCCTGCGCCATTTCCAGCTTGGGCTTGAGGCCGATGGCGGAAAGGACAATGTCCGCTTCGAGCGTCGCACCGCTGGCAAGCGTCACCGCGACGGCGCCACCGGCGCGATCCACCGCGCTTACGCTCGTGCCCAGGTGCCATTTCACGCCGAGCGCCGCGAGTTTTTCCTGAAGCATCGCGCCGCCGGCCACCAGCAAAAGCCGCGGCAACGGTTGAGCCGCGATGTCCACGCATTCCACTTCGTAGCCTGTCGCAGCGAGATCGTTCGCGAATTCGCAGCCGATGAGTCCCGCGCCGATGATGGCGACCCGACGCTTGCCTTCGAGGGCAGAGCGAAAGCGCGCGTAATCGTCGAGGCTGTTGACCGTCATCACCGTATCGACGGCGTCGCCTTGCAGCGGCAGGCGTACCTGATCGGCGCCGAGCGCGAGCACGAGCTTCGAGTAGGCGATGGTTTCTTCGCCGATCCGAATGCGGCGCAGCGCTGGATCGATCGCGGTGATGCGCGTGCGCGTGCGGACGGTCGCGTTGAGCTGGGACGCCATCTGTTCCGCCGTGTTGAGCGGAATCGCGGCCGGCACCTTCTTCGCTGCGAGGGCGTTGGAGAGCGTCGGTTTGGAGTAGAACTCGCCGCCGTCCGCAGTGATGATGTGAAGTGGAACCTCGCGGTTCAGCTTGCGCAGCTCGCGCGCGGTGCTGTAGCCGCCAAGCCCGCTGCCGACGATTACAATGGGATGCATGAGTATCTAGAGCACATAACACAATATGAGGCAAAGCCGTCCATCGTTCCTTCGACTGCTCTGAGGACGGGCTCGAAGCTCACCACGAACAGTGA
>DATFGD010000574.1:0-4529 GCA_035249725.1 Burkholderiales bacterium | reverse complement strand
CATGCCGAGCGCGCGTGCCATGCCGCCCTGCATCACCGGCGAGTCCGGAATCACGGGTATCCCTGGCCGCTTGCCGCGACGTTTCCCTCGTTCAGCCACCGTGCCTCCGGTTCATTGTTCTTCTCCCGCTACTTGAAAATTCTCTTCGGAATCGCGCCGTACACCATCAGCACGTTGTTCACCGCCTCGCCGATCCGGAAATCGACCGCGAGACTGCAGAGCGCGTAGGCCTCGGCCGGCGAAAGCTGCGCCTTCCGCTGCAGGAACGCGCTGGTCTCGTGAATGGCATTCTGCAGCGCCTTGCCCAGATCGGCATCCATGCCCATCACGTAGTGGCACGCGTCATCTTCCGCACGCGGCCATTTCATCTCCTTGCCCGCGCCCTTGTGCACGATGAGTTGGACCGTCGGGGTAAGCGAGATCTCGATCGCGGTGCCATCGACTTCACCGTCGCCTTGCACGGCGTGCCCGTCGCCGGTGTAGAACAACGCGCCTTCGTTGAACACGGGAAGATAGAGTGTGGCGCCTGCAATGAGATGTTTGAAATCGATGTTGCCGCCGAACGGGCCGGGCGGCTTGGTGCTGACGCGGGGCGTTTCGGACGGCGGAGCCACAGCAACGATGCCCATGAACGGCGCAAGCGGCACTTCGACGGTCGGCGCGAACAGCGCTACGTTGCGCCCAAGATCGAGCCTGATGATCTTCGCAGCCGGTTTGTCGAGTAAGTCCGGCGCTGCGCCCCAACCCGGGCCGGTCGAATTGACGCCATACGCGGTGCGGATTTCCACGTCGAGCACGCGCACTTCCAGCATGTCGCCGGGCTGTGCGCCTTCAACATAGATCGGACCGGTGATGATATGCGGACCGGCGCCCTCGCCGCGCTTCATCGCGCGGTAAATTTGTTTCGCATCCTCCAGCACATCAACCGGCGCGATGCCGGCCGCGCCGAAATACGCTACCGGATCGTCTTTGGTGTTGAGCCCTTGATGCGAGACCGTGTCGATACGCACAGTCTGTCCCGACTGGACGCGCAGCACGGGCGCACGGTCGGCGCGGATGTAGCCCCACTCGACCGTCTCGGGCGTGGAACGCAGCTTTGCATCGGGCGGGTAACCCGGCACAGTTGCATGCGGCCCCGCCATCAGCGCCCTCCGTGTGGCGTTGCGGGCGCGACGCTGCGCCTGAACACTGGAATCATAGGATCGTTCTGCGTGGCCGTTACGGTTTGATCTTAGCACCGTTTTTGCTGCGCCGGCCTGTCGGCGCGCGGGCAAATCGACGACAATCGTGTGGCAACCACTTGCCCTCACCCCCGCCCCTCTCCCGCGTCGCGAGCGAGGGGAGATTTGTGGTGCAGATGGTTGTGAACCATTTTGCACGAGGATCAAATAGGAGGCGACATGAACGAAGCGCTCTATCAGAAAGGCATGGCAACGCGGCGCAAGGTGCTGGGAGAAGGCCACATCGCAAAACGGCAGGCGAGCAGCGATGCCTATACGAAGCAGCAGAACGAACTGGTGACGGAGGTCGCGTGGGGCACGATCTGGTCGCGGCCGCAGCTACCGCTCAAGATACGCAGCCTGGTTACGCTCGGCATGCTCGCCGCGCTCAACCGTCCGGACGAAACCAAAGGACACATCGGGGGCGCGCTCAATAACGGCGCGACGCCCGATGAAATTGTGGAGGTGTTCGTGCAGTCCGCCGCTTACTGCGGCTTCCCGGCGTCGAACGGCTGCGTGCGGCTCGCGGTAGAAGTGTTCAAGGCGCGCGGATTGATCTGAACCCGTCGCAAAAACGATTTTCCTATGGACTACTTCACCGCCTGGGGATTGATCGGCGAGCCCACCGCGCCGGTGATCGGCAGCGGCGGCCCGCAGAATAGAAACTCGTACACCTTGTCCTTGGCGCAGTCGGCGGCGAGATCCTTCAAGTAGAAGATCTCGCCCATCGTGATGCCGATCAGCGGGATCACGATCCAGTGCCACGGCTGGAACGCTTCGGTACTTTCGTTCGGCCGCACTTCGCAACCCCAGGTGTCGCAGCAGATGGCGGCGATCTCGTTGCGGTGAATCCATTCCGCGGTTTCGAAACGCAGCCCCGGCGCATCGCCCGCCGCATAGCCGCCCCAGTCGCCGCGCGCAAGACAGTGCTCCATTTGCCCCGTGCGCACGATGACGAAGTCGCCGCGCCGCACTTCCACGCCCTGCGCGCGAGCGCAGGCGTCCAGCTCGTCGTTGCCGATGCCGTAACCGTCTTCGAGATAATCGCCGCCCCGAAAACGCGGAATGTCGAGCAGCACGCCGCGGCCGATCATGCGGTCGCGCTTTTTCTCGATGCCGTTCTTTTTCGCGCCGCCGGCATCGACGAGCCGCGCGTCGTAACCGTTCCACATTTTGTCGCCATAGAAGATGTGGCCGAGCGCGTCCCACTGCGTGCCGCACTGGAGCGGCATCGTCACCATGTCGTCTGCATAGCCGATTTTCATCGACTCCTGCGCGCCTGCGACCGCATCGGTCCCGGTCGCGAGCATGGTATGGATCGGATTGAAGCGTCCGCCCCAGCCGGAGCGTTGCGGGCCGAACTGGTTGAAGTCCAGACCGAGCGAGAACGCCTTGCCCTTGCGAACGAGCGCAGCGGCTTTGACGATATCTTCCGGCGCGACATAGTTCAGCGTGCCCAATTCGTCGTCGGGACCCCATTTGCCCCAGTTCTTAAGGCGCTCGGCGGCGGCTTCGATCGTACGCAACGTCACGTTCTGTTCGAGCGCGTTGCGCGGGACCATTTTCATCGATGACTGCGGCTTGGATTGCGACATGAGTCCTCCTTTTTTTCACCACCCCGCCCACGCTGTGGGCACCCCTCCTCATCGAACGAGGGGATAGCACCACCCCGCCCGCACAGCGGGCATCCCTCCTCATCCGAGGATGGGAAAATTATCTTCCCCTCCTACATTAGGAGGGTTGGCTGCGAAGCAGACGGGGTGGTGAGTCTGCTAAAGTTAGAAACCTGCCGCGACGCGCTTCGACGTCCGGCGTGCAGTCCACGTAGCGCTGTTGTCGCTGCTCTTGACCGCACCTTCGATGGTGTCGCCGTTCACGCGTCCCGTATATTGTGAACCGCCTGCCCTGAAACTGATCTGATCGCCTTTCAACTTGCCGCCGGTGATCTGCGCGGTAACGTTGGCGGATTTGATCGTCCCGGTGACCATCTGGTAGCTCTGCTTGAGCGTAAGCTCGCCATCCGGAAGCTGCCACCGGCCGCCCACTTTGGCGGGCACAATCCAGAGATAGGCGGTGCAATAGCTGTTGCAGCCTTCGCTCACCGTTGCCGTTTCGTCGGCTTTCCAGTCGCCCATCGTGAACGAGTTCGACACGATGCGCGTGCCGGGCTTGAGATCGAGAATTTTCGGGCGCAGTTTGAGGTTGATGTCCGGCAGCAGGAACATGGTAATCACCGTCGCCTTCGAAAAATCGCTCTCGAACAGGTCGGCCTTCATGAATTCCGCCTTGTCGCTTACGCCTTCCTTTTCGGCGTTGCGCTTGGAAAGTGCCACCATGTCCGGGTTGTATTCGATGCCGAGCGCACGGGTGCCGCGCTTCGCTGCCGTAATGACCGTGCGGCCGTCGCCGGAACCGAGATCGATGAGGAAATCCCTGGGCGTGACCTTCGCCATTTCGAGCATCTTGTCGACGAGCGTCTGGGACGTCGGCACCCAGACCACGTCCTTCCCTTCCTGCCCGACCGTAGGTTCGTAACTCTGCTTGGGCTGCGCCTGGCCGTAGGCGCCGGCAACAGCAAGCGTTAACGCGAGCGTCATTAAAGACCGACGCAAAAGGTGCGACGCAATCATGTTTTTCTCCGATGTGGATGAACTGAACGAAATGAAGGATAAAACAGCCGCTGTACAGCCAGGGGCATCATACTGGAATGTCGGGTTTACGGCGTCCAGTCGCGAATTGCGGACCGCCTAAGGGCTTAGGAGCCGGCGGACAAAGCGAGTTCCCGCTAGGCCACCGCACCTTTGTCTTTTTTTCAGCGCGCGTAGCGCTCAGCAGGCTCGACATCGTGCTGGACGACCGACGTGCGGCTTGCGACGGTGAGGCCGAGCGCATCCTGATAGTGCACAGCGATAAGGGTAAGGACCAACGTGATGACTGCTGTTGCGGCAACCGTCAGGACGACGTGCGGCAAACGAACTTGCCGTTTTTCGAGCATCGTGAGGAGACGGTCCTCCCGCTCGCGCGCCGCTTCGAGCGCTTCGGTGGCGCTGGTGAGTTTGGCGCGGACGGCGCAGAGTTCGGCCTCAGTCGTGGCCAACGCCTCCCACGCCTGCACGGTGGAAAGATCGGTCTTTCTGCGCTCGATGCGCGGAATGTTTCGTTCGTTGCCCGTGGAATCTGGATTCAACATTTGGCCATTACACTGGAGGCGCCAGCATATGCGCCCCGCCTGAAAACAAAGTGATTCGGGATTATAGCGGCGTCAATGACCGCGTTCTCGAGCGGCCAATACTAGCATACGCGGCCTCA
>DATFGD010000573.1:0-4337 GCA_035249725.1 Burkholderiales bacterium | reverse complement strand
ACGTCGACATTTCGGAGGAAGGCCGCCTTAACCTCGCATCCTTGCTGCCGCTACCAGGCGACAAAACAGCGCCGCAGGATCCGCTGCGCGTTGCGATCGGACGGCTCCAAATCACCGACGGCCGCATCGATTTCGCGGATCGCCGCGAACGCTACGAGCAAAGGCTCGAGCAACTTTCACTGGAGCTCTCGTCGGTTTCCACACTCGAGGCGAAGGACGGCTCTTACAAGCTCACGGCGCAGACGCCGGACGGCGCGCAACTGCGCTGGAATGGCGAGCTGACGCTCCAGCCGTTCGCGGCGTCCGGCGTGCTTGCCCTCACGCACAGTGCTTTAGCACAGCTCAATCCGTATCTCGATGAAGCGATCGCCGCGCGGATCGTCTCCGGCCGCGCCGGTCTCGAACTCCCATACCGCTTGTCGCTGAACAAAGGCAAAGTCGAGCTCGAAGTAAGCAACGCGAAACTCGAACTGCAGGACCTTGCGCTCGCACTGCGCCACACCGACGAACCGTTCGCGCGTATCGGGCATATCGCTCTGGAGGGAATCAGCGTGGATCTGCAGGCGCGGCGGGCTTCCGCACAGGTTTTGCGCGTGGCTGATTTTCTGGTGGCAGGCCATCGCGACGGGAATGGCGCAGTCGATATCGCTCAGCTCATACCGGCGGCAAAGGATGAATCGTCTGGCACGCCGTGGCACGGCGGAATCGGCGTCGTCGAATTCAGCAATGGCACTGCGTCCTTCAAGGATGACGCGAGCGATCTGAGCGTGCGCCTTACGGAATTGGACGCGGCGGTAAAAGGCCTGACTTCCGATGCTTCAGAGGACCTTGCTTTCGAGGTCGCTGCAGCGATTGCAGGCGGTGGCCGCATTGCGCTGAGAGGCGGCGCCAGCCGGAAAGCGGGCACGGTGCAGGCTCACATCGAAGCTCAGGCGTTGCCGATCGTTCCGTTTCAATCGCTGCTTGCGCAATATGCTCAGTTGAAGCTGGTATCGGGCGAGGCCTCACTTGCCGGCGACATCACCGCGGGCGGTGAGGGCGCCAAGCTTTCCTACAGCGGCTCGGCCGCACTGTCGAACGTCACGATCGACGATTCCAACGGCGTGCGCCTGGTCGCGTGGAAGGCGCTGTCCGCAGGTGCGTTGCGCGCATCGGTCGGGCCCGCTCGCGTGGAGATCGACGATTTGCGCTGGGTGGCGCCCACCGGCCGCCTTGCCATAGCGGCGGACGGCAGCACGAATATCGGGCGGCTTTTGGTCCGCAAGGAAGCGCCGACAGCGGCAACCGACCAGAACGAGGAAGGAGGGGGTTACACCGCGACGATACGCAGAATGCGGGTCGAGCAGGGCAGGCTCGATTTTTCAGACGACAGCCTGACCCCGGGTTTCTCCGCGCGCATCCACGATCTGACGGGGACCGTAAACGGCATGTCGACCGATCGCAACACGCGCAGCCAGCTCTCGCTCGAAGGGCGCGTGGACGAACACGGCTATGCGCGCGTATCGGGCGGGCTCAATGTCTTCGAACCGAGCGAGCGCACCAAAGTACGGGTGCAGTTCCGCAATCTCGATGTTACGAAGGTATCGCCGTACGCAGTCAAATTCGCGGGCTATCGCATTGCCAGCGGCAGAATGTCGCTCGATCTCGCGTACAGTGTGCAAGACAACCTGCTGCAGGGCGACAACAAGATCGTGCTGGAGCACTTCACGCTTGGCGAACGCGTCGAGAGCCCCAGTGCGCTGGATCTGCCGCTCGAGCTTGCCGTGGCACTGCTCAAGGACGCGGACGGCGTGATCGATGTCGCCATCCCGATATCCGGCAACCTGAACGATCCGACGTTCGACTTCGGCGCAGTCATCTGGAAGGCGATCGGCAATCTCATCGGCAACGTGATCAGCGCGCCGTTTCGCGCGCTGGGGCGGCTCTTCGGCGGGGGCGGCGGCGAAGAACTCGGCGCAATCGCGTTCGAACCCGGCTCGGCGCGGCTGCTACCGCCCGAGCGGGAAAAGATCTCGCGCATCGCCGAAGCGCTGGCGAAGCGTCCCGAGTTGAAGTTGCAGATACCGGCAGGTTACGACGAGAGGGCCGATGCGCGTGCGCTCAAGCGCGGCGCGCTGCGGCGGGAGATCGCAAAGCGCGCTGGGTTCGATGTCAAAGATGAAGACCCGCCGGGACCGATCAGCATCGACGACCAGCGTACGCGGGATGCGGTTCGGGCGCTCTTCGCCGAGCGCTACTCCGCCGAGGAACTCGACCGGCTGAAGGCCGAAGCGGAAGCGAAAGCTGCCGCCGCGGGCAAGGAGGGCGCAAAGCCGGCGGCAGAACTGTCGGTATTCGAACGCATACGCAAATTCACCCGGGGTGAGCCGCAGGTCGCCGACCCGAGCGAGTTCTACCGCACGCTCGGCCGACGGCTGGTGGAGTCGCAGCCGCTGCCGGAGGGCGCACTCCAGGAACTTGCGCAAAAGCGTGCCGCGAACATCGGCGCGGCGCTCCGCGAAGCGGGCGTAGACGCAAGCCGTATCGGCGAGACCGAGCCGCGGTCAACGGCCAACGCTGACGCAAAGCACATCTCACTCGAATTGTCTCTCGCGCCCTCAAGGACGCAAGGCGCCGGCGCGCCTTAATCGACCTTGGCACCCGAGACCTTCACCACCTTGGCCCACCGCGCGTATTCCGCGCGTATCTGCTGTGCAAAGTCCTCCGGCGTGCTGGGCGCCGGCGTTTGACCCAGATTCCGTATGCTGCTCACGGCATCCGGGGAGTTGAGCGCGCGCACCACTGCTGCATTGAGCCGCGCGATGATCGCGCCGGGCGTGCCGGCCGGCACCGCCACGCCGTACCATTCGATCACGTTTCCGAGATCGGGATAGCCCGCTTCCACCGCGGTCGGCACATCGGGCAGCGCATCGTTGCGCGCGTTGCCCGTGACGCCCAACGCGCGCAATCTGCCGGCCTTGACGTGCGGCACAGTCGAGGTCGGGTTTGCAAACATGACGTTCACGTGGCCGGCAAGCAAGTCCACCACCGCGGGCCCGGCACCCTTGTACGGGACGTGAAGCAGATCCGTGTTCGTCGTGAGCTTGAAGAGCTCGCCGACCAGTTGCGGTACCGCCGAAGTGGATGCGAACGTGACCTTGCCGGGCGCGCGTTTCGCGAGCGCCGCGAGTTCCTTCATCGAGTTTGCCGGCACGGACGGATGCGCGACGAGAATGAACGCCATCTGGGTACTCCGCGACACGGCGGCAAAGTCGCGCAGCGTGTCGTATCCCGGCGTGCTGTACATGTGCGGATTGACCACCAGCGCACCCTGGTGCGCGAACAGGATCGTGTACCCGTCCGGCGCCGCTCTCGCGCCGAGCGCCGTGCCGATGCTGCCCTGCGCCCCGCCGCGGTTATCGATGATGATTTGCTGCCCCAGATACTCGGTGAGCCTGGGCCCTACTATGCGCGCCAGCGCATCGGTGCCGCCGCCAGGAGGAAACGGTACGATAAAACGGATGGGGCGCTCGGGATAGCTTTGCGCCGCAATTGCGAGCGGCGTGGCGGCCGCGTATAGCAACAGTACAATCGCCTTGCACAGGCACTTCACGGTGTCGTTCTCCTCGATGGCTGACGTTCGTTATGACACAAGGCTACCGCGCCTGTCATCATACGCCGGCATGCAGCGTGCCGAAGTACGATTCTACCGGCCCTGACGCACCATCGTCTGGCATACTCGCCGCCTTGCGCTGCGCGCGGGTGGGCGCCCGCGCGCAGCTTCATTCACACCGCCGGCGCCGGAAAACCTGCGCTAGCATAGGCGTCCCAGCGTAAGGAGGAAAAGGAGTGAATGTACACAATAAGGTCGCGGTGGTGACAGGCGCCGGCAGCGGCATCGGCAAGGCAGCCGCCCTCGCACTGCTGCAGGACGGCTATCGAGTAGCGCTCGCCGGGCGGCGCGGGCCGCCGCTCGAGCAGACCGCGAAGGACGCGGGCAGTGCCAGCGGGCAGGCGCTCGTGGTGCCTACGGACGTGAGCGATCCCACGTCCGTCAAAGCGCTATTCGCACGGATCAAGGAAGCGTTCGGGCGAGTGGATGTGCTGTTCAATAACGCCGGGGCAAACGCGCCGGGCGTGCCGTTCGAAGAGCTGCCATTCGAGCGCTGGAAAATCGTGGTGGACTGCAATCTCACCGGCTCATTTCTTTGCGCGCAGGAAGCGTTCCGTATGATGAAGGACCAGAATCCGCGTGGCGGACGCATCATCAACAACGGTTCCATTTCGGCGCACGCGCCGCGTCCCGATTCCGCGCCCTATACCGCGAGCAAGCACGGCGTCACCGGACTCACCAAGAC
>DATFGD010000572.1:0-22055 GCA_035249725.1 Burkholderiales bacterium | reverse complement strand
CGTGATCGAACTGAAGCGCGGTGAAGTTCCGGAAATCATCCTGAACAATCTGTGGAAAGAAACGCAGATGCAGGAGACATTCGGGATGAACATGGTCGCACTGGTCGATGGCCAGCCGCGCCTGCTCAACCTGAAGCAGTTCCTCGACGCATTCCTGCGCCACCGCCGCGAAGTCGTGACGCGACGCACGGTGTTCGAGTTGAGAAAAGCGCGCGAGCGTGGCCATATCCTGGAAGGACTCGCCGTCGCCTTGTCCAATGTGGACGACGTGATCGCACTCATTCGCGCGGCGGCCACACCTGCCGATGCCAGGGCGGAACTGATGTCGCGGTTCTGGCGGTCCAAGCTCGTCGAGGACATGCTCGCGCGAAGCGAGGGCACCGCGTCACGGCCCGATGGCCTTTCCGCTGAATTCGGACTCCAGAAGACGGGCTACCATCTTTCGGAAGCGCAGGCGCAGCAGATTCTGGAATTGCGTTTGCAGCGCTTGACCGCGCTCGAACGCGACAAGATCGTCGAGGAATACCATGAGACGATGGAAAAGATCGTGGATCTTATCGACGTGCTGGCGAAACCGGCGCGGGTGACGAAGATCATTTCGCATGAGCTGTCGGAGGTGAAGAGGCAGTACGGCGACGAACGCTACAGCGAAATCGTGGTCGACACGCAAGATCTGGCAATGGAAGACCTCATCGCTTCGGAGGATGTGGTGGTGACGCTGTCCCACGGCGGTTACATGAAATCCCAGCCGGTCGCCGACTACCGGGCGCAGAAGCGCGGGGGGCGCGGCAGACAGGCCACGACGACGAAGGACGACGACTTCGTCGACAACCTTTTCATCGCCAACACGCACGACTTCATACTGTGCTTCTCCAATCGCGGCCGCGTGTACTGGATCAAGGTGTACGAAGTGCCGCAAGGCAGCCGCGCCTCGCGCGGCAAGCCGATCGTGAATCTCGTGCCGTTGATGGAGCACGAAAAAATCACCGCAATCCTGCCGGTGAAGGAATTCGATGAGAACCACTTCGTTTTCATGGCGACCTCGAATGGAACCGTCAAGAAAACGGCGCTCTCTGCCTTCTCCCGCCCGATGTCCAAAGGCATCATCGCCGTCAACCTGGACGACGGTGACTACCTGATCGGAGTTTCGATCACCGACGGCAAACGCGACATCATGTTGTTTTCGGATGCCGGCAAGGCGGTGCGCTTCGCCGAGTCAGAAGTGCGGGCAATGGGGCGCAATGCTGCCGGCGTGCGCGGCATGCGGCTCGGCAAGGGAGGACACGTGATCGCGCTGCTCACGGCCGAGAACGAGCACCAGTCTGTGCTGACCGCCACCGAGAACGGGTACGGCAAGCGCACGCCGGTATCGGAATACACGCGTCACGGCCGCGGCACGCAGGGCATGATTGCGATTCAGTGCAGCGAGCGCAACGGCCCGCTCATCGGGGCGCGGCTCGTTACCAAGGAAGACGAAATCATGCTCATCACGACCGGTGGTGTGCTCATCCGCACGCGCGTCTCCGAAGTACGCGAACAAGGCCGTTCCACGCAAGGCGTACGGCTCATCAATCTCGATCAAGGTGAAAAACTGGCTGGCCTGGAAAAAATCGTCGAGCCCGATGAAGAAGAGGAAGTGCCGACCATTCAGTAGTCAAGGTATATGTAATGGCGCGTATATATAACTTCAGTGCCGGCCCGGCGGTGCTGCCGGAACCGGTACTCGAACAGGCAGCTGCCGAGATGCTGGACTGGCATGGCAGCGGCATGTCGGTAATGGAGATGAGCCACCGGGGCAAGGAGTTCATCTCAATCCACGCTCAGGCGGAAGCCGACTTACGCGAGTTGATGGCCATACCGCCGAATTACAAGGTGCTGTTTCTGCAGGGCGGTGCGGCGGGCCAATTCGCCATCGTACCGATGAACCTTCTGCGCGGAAGGCAGGCGGCCGACTACGTGAACACCGGCCAGTGGTCGAAGAAAGCGATCAGCGAGGCGAAGAAATACTGTCGCGTCAATATCGCGGCGAGTAGCGAGGACGCGAATTTCAGCTACGTGCCGAAGCAGGCGCAGTGGAAACTGGACCCGAACGCCGCCTACGTGCACATCACTTCAAACGAGACCATCGGCGGCGTCGAATTCCATTGGGTGCCGGACACGGGCAACGTGCCGCTGGTGTCGGATATGTCGTCGCACATTCTATCCCGCCCGATGGATGCGAGCCGCTACGGGCTCATCTATGCGGGTGCCCAGAAGAACATCGGGCCGGCAGGGCTGACGATTGTGATCGTGCGCGACGACCTGATCGGCGAGCCATTGCCGGTCACGCCCTCGGTATTCGACTATAAGGTACAGGCCGAGGCGGACTCCATGATCAATACACCTGCTACGTTCGCTATTTATATTGCCGGGTTGGTATTTCAGTGGCTGAAGAAACTGGGCGGGCTCGAAAAAATGGCCGAAATCAACGCCGCCAAGGCGGCGCTCATCTACGACTATCTCGATCAGACGGAGTTCTACCGCTCGCCGACCGCGAAAGAGGCCCGCTCTCTCATGAACGTTCCCTTTACATTGCGTAACGCGACCCTGGACACAGAGTTCCTCAAGCAAGCGGAGCGCAATGGGCTCACGCAGCTCAAGGGGCACCGTTCGGTAGGGGGAATGCGCGCCTCGATATACAACGCGATGCCGGTCGAGGGCGTGCGGGCGCTGGTCGGGTTCATGCGTGAGTTCGAGCGCAGTCATGGTTGATTCCTTTCGTATACTGACACTGAACCAGATCTCCGGCACCGGACTCAAGCGGTTCCCCCCCGCTCGCTACCTGGTGGGACCGCAGACCGAGCAGCCCGACGCGATCCTCGTGCGCTCGCAGGACATGCACCAGATGGAGATTCCGAAGAGCGTGAAAGCGATCGGGCGCGCCGGGGCCGGTACGAACAACATTCCCGTCGCGAACATGAGCCAGCGCGGGATGCCGGTATTCAATGCGCCAGGGGCAAACGCCAATGCGGTGAAGGAACTGGTGCTGGCAGGGCTGTTGATCGCCTCGCGCAATCTCGTGCCGGCGGTGAAGTTCGTCGAGGGCCTGGATGGCGACGACAAGACCCTCGATAAACTGGTCGAGGACGGCAAGAAACAGTTTTCCGGGAGCGAACTGCCGAAGCGTACGCTTGGCGTCATCGGGCTCGGCCGGATCGGTAGCCTGGTTGCCGATGCCGCGATCAAGCTCGGCATGAACGTGCTGGGCTACGACCCGGAGATCACGGTGGAGGCGGCATGGAGCCTTTCCTCCCTGGTGAAGAAAGCGCACAGCATCGAAGAAGTGCTCAAGAACTCGGAATACGTGACGCTGCACGTG
Organism: Burkholderiales bacterium; assembly: GCA_035249725.1. Lineage (GTDB taxonomy): Bacteria > Pseudomonadota > Gammaproteobacteria > Burkholderiales > SG8-41 > DSOT01. The sequence continues at coordinate 18,697 of DATFGD010000572.1, read as the reverse complement.
CCGCTTCTCGATATCACGCGCAATCTCATCAACGCCGAACGCGTGAAGGCGATGAAGCACGGCGCGATCCTGCTCAATTTTTCGCGGGACGGCATCGTCAGCAATGATGCAGTCCTGGAAGCGCTGCGTTCCAAACGGCTGCGCTATTACGTGTGCGATTTCCCGGCCCGCGAGCTACTCGGCGAACCACACGTTGTCGCGCTGCCGCATCTCGGCGCTTCGACGCGTGAGGCGGAGGAAAACTGCGCAGTGATGGTGGTCGACCAGGTGCGGGATTTTCTCGAGAACGGTAACATCCGCAATGCGGTCAACTTTCCGGACGTGGCGATGGACCGCGAGTCGCCGTATCGCATCGGCATCTCGAACGCGAACGTGCCCAACATGGTGGGGCAGATATCAACAGCGATGGCGCAGGCCGGACTCAATATTCACAATATGCTCAATAAATCGAAAGGGGAGATGGCCTATACGTTGGTGGACGTGGATAGCCCGGTGCCGCCCGATGTGATCACGCGGATTGCAAAGATCGAAGGCGTGCTTTCCGTGCATTATCTTCCGGCAGCAGCGCAGTAGCGGCTGCTTCTTCCGTCGCGCACGCAGATGCCCGTTGCGGTTGCCATCAGACGGCGTCACTGCGTTGCGCCGCCACGTTTTCGACTGCTATGACGGACAAGCTCAAGCCGATTCGCAAACGGATCGATGCGCTCGACAGCAGACTCGTCAAACTGCTGTCGGAACGCGCCCGGCTTGCGCAGAGAATCGGAAGCCTCAAGCAGGGACCGATCTATCGCCCGGAACGCGAGGCGGAAATACTCCGCCGGATAAAAGGCCTCAATCCCGGTCCGCTCAGCGGGACAGCCCTCGCGCGGCTTTTCACCGAAATCATGTCGGCCTGCCGTGCGCTCGAAGATCAGATGACGATCGCTTATCTCGGGCCCGAAGGCACTTTCAGCCAGGAAGCGGTGATCAAGCATTTTGGCGGCCTCGCGGCAACGCGCCCGTGCGCATCGATCGACGAAGTGTTTCGCGAGGTGGAAACAGCCGCCGCCGGTTTCGCGATCGTGCCGGTGGAGAACTCGACGGAAGGGGCCGTAGGACGGACACTTGACCTTCTCCTTACGACCGCCGCCAAGGTGTGCGGTGAAGTCATGCTTCCCGTTCGCCAGTGTCTCATGGCGAAGGACAAGCGCCGCGACAACGTGCGACGCGTGTACTCCCACACTCAGAGTCTGGCCCAATGTCAGCGCTGGCTCGCGCGTAATCTTCCGCACGTGGAGACGATCGCCGTAGTGAGTAACGCTGAAGCCGCGCGCCGTGCGAGCAAAGAGCGGCACGCGGCCGCGATCGCAGCAAGGACCGCCGCCTCGCTTTATGGGCTGCATGTGCTCGACCGCAATATCGAGGACGAGCCTCGCAACACGACGCGTTTTCTCGTGCTGGGAGAATACGCCGCGCCGCCTTCGGGCCGTGACAAAACCTCGCTCATACTTTCTACACGCAACGTTCCGGGTGCAATTCACGACTTGCTCACGCCGCTTGCGGCAAACCAGGTGAGCATGACGCGGCTCGAGTCGCGGCCGGCGCGAACGGGATTATGGGAGTACGTGTTCTACGTGGACATCGAAGGCCACGAGCGGGATGCAAACGTAGTGCGCGCGCTCTCGGAGCTCGAGCGCAAGGCTTCGTTCCTGAAAAATCTGGGTTCCTATCCCGCCGCAGTCTAGAACCCCGCGATGACGATTTGCGATCTGGCGCCTGCTTACATTCGCGGCATCGCGCCGTACCAGCCGGGTAAGCCGATTTCCGAGCTTGCGCGGGAGATGGGGCTCGACGAGGCATCGATCATCAAGCTTGCCTCGAACGAGAATCCGCTCGGCGTCAGCCCGGCTGCGCGCCGCGCCACAGAGCGCGAACTCGACGGATTGTCCCGCTATCCGGACGGGAACGGATTCGCGCTCAAGCAGGCGCTTTGTGCCCGCTACGGTGTTTCAGCGGAGCAGATCGTCCTCGGCAACGGCTCGAATGACGTGCTGGAGCTCGCCGCCCGGGCGTTTCTCACGCCGCGCGACAGCGCGATCTATTCGCAACACGCTTTTGCGGTCTATCCGCTCGCGGTACAGGCGATGGGCGCGGCGGGCATCGAAGTGCCGGCTACCCATTTCGGGCACGATCCGGACGCGATGCTGCGCGCCGTGCGTTCGAACACGCGCCTCGTTTTCCTCGCCAACCCGAATAATCCGACCGGGACGATGATCCCGGCTGCGCGGCTGGAAGCGTTTCTTGCCGCCATGCCGTCCGAGGTGCTCGTCGTGCTGGACGAGGCCTACAGCGAATATGTGCCGCCGGAATTCGCTTACAACAGCCTCGCTTGGCTTAAGCGTTTTCCGAACCTCGTCGTCACGCGTACGTTCTCCAAAATTTATGGGCTTGCGGGCCTGCGCGTGGGATGTGCCTACGCCGCGCCGGGTGTCGCAGATCTCATGAATCGCGTACGCCAACCGTTCAACGTCAACAGCGTCTCGCTTGCTGCTGCTGCGGCGGCGCTCGAAGATACCGATTTCGTACGGCGCAGCGTGGATCTCAACCGCGCCGGGATGAAGCAGGTCACTGAAGGCCTGGCCCGGCTGGGGCTCGAATACATCCCCTCGTATGGGAACTTTGTAAGCTTCCGCGTCAAGGAAGCGCCCGGCGTATACCAGCGACTGTTGCGGCGCGGCGTCATCGTGCGGCCGATTGCGAGTTACGGCATGCCCGATCATCTGCGGGTGACGATCGGGCTCGAATCCGAAAACGCGCGTTTTCTCGACAGTCTGCAGCGCTCGCTCGCCGGTTGAGCGCGCCTCCATGCCGGCAAAATCAAAAATCGAAAAACTGGTTGTCATCGGCGTCGGGCTCATCGGCGGCTCGTTTGCGCTTGCGCTCAAGAAAGCGCGGGCGGTCAGGCACGTGGTCGGTGTGGGACGCACCCGGCGTAATCTTGCGCTGGCGCTCCGCAACGGTATCATCGACGAGATCGCAGCCGATGCCGGCCGCGCGGTTCGCGACGCGGACTTTGTCTTTCTCGGAACGCCGGTGGGGCAGATGGCACGGATCATGTCGCGGATCGCGCCGGGCCTCTCGCCGCGTGCCGTAGTCACGGACGGCGGCAGCACCAAGCAGGACATCATCGCCCATGCGCGGCATCAGCTCGGTCCCCACTATGCACGCTTCGTCCCATCCCATCCGATCGCGGGCACCGAAAACAGCGGAGCGGCTGCGGCACAAGCCGATCTCTTCCGGGATCGCAATGTGATTTTGACGCCACAAGCCGAAACGGCCGCCGGCGCGCTTCGCACCGTCCGAGCGGCGTGGCAGCAATGCGGTGCACGCCTCATTCAACTCGATGCGCGCGAACACGACGAGATACTCGCTGCCGTCAGCCACCTGCCGCACGTGGTGGCGTTCGCGCTCGTAAACGCACTGGCGCGACGGGACAACGCACGAAAGCTCTTCAGTCATTCGGGTGGCGGGCTGCGCGACACGGTGCGCATTGCCGGGAGCTCGCCTGAGATGTGGCGGGACATCTGTCTTGCAAATCGCGAAGCATTGCTTGCAGCGCTCGACGGTTACACTGCGGAACTCGCCCGCGCGCGCGCCGCCATAGCGCGCAGCGATGGCGCGGCGCTCGAGACGATGTTCGAGCAGGCGCGCGCTACTCGTGCGCGGTGGCTGGTGCGACGGCGAGCTAAATAGCGGGAGCGCCGCAGCGATGGACCATCTCGACCTCGAGCCGATCCGACGGGTTCGCGGCACGGTAAAGCTTCCCGGCTCGAAAAGCATCTCGAACCGGATACTGCTGCTCGCGGCCCTCGCGCGTGGCGCCACGCACATACATGATCTGCTCGAGTCGGATGACACGCGCTACATGCTCGAGGCGCTGCGCCAGCTTGGCATCGAATGGAGCAGTGAAGCCAGGAATCGCATACGGGTTCGCGGTGCAGCAGGCATGCCGCGCGTGAAGCAGGCTGACCTCTTTCTCGGCAATGCAGGCACTGCGTTTCGCCCCTTGACCGCAGTGCTTGCGCTTGCGGGTGGCAATTACCGCCTTTCCGGTGTCGCGCGCATGCACGAGCGCCCGATCGGAGATCTGGTGGACGCCCTGCGCGCGCTCGGTGCAGAAATACAGTACCTCGGACAGCGAGGCTATCCGCCGCTCGCGCTCGCACCTGGTGCCCTCAAGCACGCGGACGCCGTGAATGTCCGCGGTGATGTATCGAGCCAGTTCGTGACGGCGCTGCTCATTGCGCTGCCGCTTCTTCACACAAGGATTACGGTGAACGTGCAAGGCGAACTCACCTCCAAGCCGTATGTGGAAATCACGCTCAACACCATGCGCCGCTTCGGTGTGGAAGTGGAACGCCAGGCGTGGTCTGCCTTCACGGTTCCGGCGACGCAGGGATACGAAAGCCCAGGCGATATTTTCGTCGAAGGCGATGCCTCGTCGGCGTCGTATTTTCTCGCTGCCGGCGCCATCAGCGGCCTTGCCGGAGGCGGTCCCGTCCGTGTCGAAGGGGTGGGGCGCGCCTCCATACAGGGCGACGTGCGTTTCACCGAGGTCCTCGAGCGTATGGGTGCTGAAATCGCGTTTGGCGACAGCTGGATCGAGGCGAGGGCTGGTCAAGCGGCCGTCGCACGAGGGCGTCTCAAAGCGATTGACGCCGACCTCAACCACATACCGGACGCCGCAATGACACTTGCTGTCGCGGCGTTATACGCGGACGGCCCCTCCACCCTGCGCAACATTGGGAATTGGCGCGTAAAAGAAACCGACCGCATCTCCGCGATGGGGACCGAACTGCGCAAGTTAGGCGCCGCGGTCGATGAAGGGGCCGACTATCTGCGCGTCACTCCACCACCGGGTTGGAAACTGACGCCCAACGCGGCTATCGACACCTACGACGATCATCGCATGGCGATGTGTTTTTCCCTGGCCGCTCTCGGCGGTGTCGGGGTCCGTATTCACGATCCCGGCTGTGTGGCCAAGACGTTTCCCCAATACTTCGACGTCCTGCGCAGCATATCCGAGCGTTGAGTCGTGGAGCGCCCTCCCGTGATCGCCATAGACGGCCCGTCAGCGTCCGGCAAAGGCACCGTAGCCCAAGGCGTAGCCCAGGCGCTCGCTTTTCGTTACCTGGATAGCGGAGCGCTTTACCGCCTCGTCGCGCAGGCGGCGCTCGAGCGTGGCGCAAATTTGGAAAGCGAGTCAGCTATCGCCCCTATCGCCCGGAAAATGAACGTCAAGTTCACTCCCGAATCGGTTCAGCTGGAAGGGCGCGACGTCACCACGGCGATTCGCGGGGAGCCGGTCAGTGCCGCAGCATCGAAAATCGCTGCGCTGCCAAGCGTGCGGGCGGCTTTGCTCGACCGTCAACGCAAATTCCGGCAACCGCCCGGGCTCGTCGCCGAGGGGCGCGACATGGGATCCGTCGTTTTCCCCGATGCAGCGCTCAAAATCTACCTTACGGCGACCCCGGAAGAACGCGCCCGGCGGCGATATAAGCAGTTGATGGAAAAAGGTTTGAGTGCTAACATGGCGCTCCTCTTGCAGGACATCCGCGAGCGCGATGCGCGTGACAGCGCGCGGGCCGTGGCTCCCCTGCAAAGATGCCCCGATGCCATCGAGATCGATACGACCGCGATGACGGTGGGTGAGGCGGTATCGAAGATACTGGCGCAGTATGCGCGAGCGCTACGAGCACCATGAGTCGGCTTGACTCGTGGTTTTTTTAACCCACCCCGTCGAACTGGACGGGTTTCCTAACACACTGAATCTGAATGATGAAAACTTCTATCCCGGTCTCAGGGTCCGCCGAAAATTTCGCCGCACTTTTCGAAGAGAGCCTTTCCCGCAAGGAGATGCGCGTCGGCGAAGTGATCACGGCCGAAGTGGTGCGTGTGGACGACAACTTCGTGGTGGTCAATGCAGGACTCAAATCTGAAAGCTATATCGCTGCGGAGGAATTCCGCAACGACCGGGGGGAGCTGGAGGCCAAGCCGGGCGATTTCATCAGTGTAGCGATCGAGTCGCTGGAGAACGGCTACGGTGAGACACGGCTTTCGCGCGACAAGGCGAAACGGCTCGCCGCGTGGCATGAGCTCGAGGAGGCCCTCGAGAAGGGCACGATCGTGACCGGCGTCATCAATGGCAAGGTCAAAGGCGGCCTCACCGTGACGGTGAATGGCATACGCGCGTTCCTGCCCGGTTCGCTTGTCGATATCCGCCCGGTCAAGGACACGACCCCGTACGAAAACAAGCAGATGGAGTTCAAGGTCATCAAGCTCGACCGCAAGCGCAACAACGTGGTGGTGTCGCGGCGCGCGGTGCTCGAGGAAACGCAGGGCGAAGAACGTCAGAAGCTGCTCGAGAGCCTGCAGGAAGGCGCGGTGGTGAAGGGCATGGTCAAGAACATCACCGACTACGGCGCGTTTGTGGATCTGGGCGGCATCGATGGACTGCTCCACATTACGGATCTCGCATGGCGCCGCGTCAAGCATCCCTCTGAAATCCTTTCTGTAGGCGACGAGGTCGAAGCGAAAGTCCTCAAGTTCGATCAGGAAAAAAATCGGGTCTCGCTGGGGATGAAGCAGCTCGGTGAGGATCCGTGGGTTGGACTGTCACGCCGCTACCCGCCGGGAACGCGGCTCTTTGGCAAGGTGAGCAATCTTACGGATTACGGCGCGTTCGTCGAGATCGAGCCGGGCATCGAAGGCCTGGTGCACGTCTCCGAGATGGACTGGACGAACAAGAACGTTCATCCCTCCAAAGTGGTGCAACTCGGCGACGAAGTCGAGGTGATGGTTCTGGAAATCGACGAAGAGCGGCGCCGCATTTCGCTCGGCATGAAGCAATGCATGCCGAATCCGTGGGAAGAGTTCGCGATGAATTATCGCAAGGGCGATCGCGTGAAGGGCCAGATCAAGTCGATCACCGACTTCGGCATCTTCATCGGACTTCCCGGCGGCATAGACGGACTCGTCCACCTGTCCGACCTCTCCTGGTCGCAGCCGGGCGAAGAGGCCGTGCGCAATTACCGCAAGGGCGAAGAAACCGAAGCGATGGTGCTCTCGATCGACGTCGAGCGCGAGCGCATTTCGCTGGGGATCAAGCAGATCGAAGGCGATCCGTTCACCAGCTACATCGCGGCTCACGAGAAGAACACGGTCGTCACCGGCACGGTGAAGTCGATCGATCCCAAGGGCGCGGTGATCCAGCTCGACGGCGATGTCGAGGGCTATCTGCGCGCCTCGGAAGTGGCTCGTGACCGGGTGGAGGATATCCGCACCCGGCTCAAGGAAGGTGATTCGGTGACGGTGATGATCATCAACATCGATCGCAAGAACCGCACGATCAACCTTTCGATCAAGGCCAAGGATATGGCCGAAGAGTCCGAAGCGATGCAGAAGCTCGCCTCCGACAAGCAGGCAAGTACCGGCACGACCAATCTTGGCGCGCTGCTCAAGGCCAAGCTCGACGTAGCGAAGACCGAACAATAAGGGAACGCCATGACCAAATCGGAGCTGATCGCAAAACTTGCGGCGCGCTATCCGCAGTTGGTGGCGAAGGACGCCGAACTCGCCGTGAAGATGATCCTGGACGCGATGGCGAAGAGCCTCGCCCAGGGCCAGCGCATCGAGATCAGGGGCTTCGGCAGTTTCGGTTTGAATTACCGCCCGCCGCGCACCGGCCGAAATCCGAAGTCCGGCGAGAAGGTGCAGGTTCCGGCCAAGTATGTCCCGCACTTCAAGGCCGGCAAGGAATTGCGCGAACGCGTGGATTTCAAGAAGCAATAACACTGCGCATCGTCTGTCTGCGACGGCATCATCGAAAGATCATGCCGTCTTTTTTTTGCCCGCGGGTGCGGACCGCGGTTCGCTGACAGGCGCGGCACATTCAATTAAGCTCCGCCTATGCGTTACTTCTTGTGGCTGCTCAAGTTCGTGCTGTTCGTGCTGGTCTTGAGCTTCGCGGTGAAGAACACCGAGACCGTGTCGGTGCGTTACTACCTGGGCCTGGAATGGCAGGCGCCGCTTGTGCTGGTGTTGCTCACCTTCTTCTGTGTTGGGGTCGTGATTGGCATCATCGCAAGCCTTGGCCAGGTCTTCCGGCAGCGGCGCCAGATATCCGCGCTCAAAAGCGAGTTGCGCGTGCAGGGCCAGTCCGGCAAGGCGTCCCCGGACAGCGTTTCCGACATACCGTGAAGCTCGACATCGCAGCGCGGCGTCATGGACATTGAATACTGGTGGCTGCTCGCGCTGCCGCTCTTCTTTGCACTGGGCTGGCTCGCCGCTCGCATCGACATCAAGCAGCTCGTATCCGAATCACGGGCGCTTCCGGTATCGTACTTCAAGGGGCTCAATTTTCTGCTGAACGAGCAACCGGACAAGGCGATTGAAGCGTTCATTGAAGTGGTGAAAGTCGATCCGCAGACCGTAGAGCTGCACTTCGCGCTGGGCAGCCTTTTCCGGCGGCGTGGCGAGGTGGAGCGCGCGATCCGGATGCACCAGAATCTCTTCGAGCGCGCGGATCTCGAGGAGGAACAGCGGTTGCACGCGCTCTTTGAGCTGGCGCAGGACTATCTCAAGGCGGGTTTGCTCGATCGCGCGGAGGAGCTGTTCGCGAAGCTCGAAGATACGGTGCACGCCGAGGCGGCCCTCAAGTGTCTGCTCGAGATATATGAGCAGGAAAAGGACTGGCAGAAGGCGATTGACGCCGCTGGAAAGCTCGAGACCCATACCGGGCGCTCGCATCAGAAGGAGATCGCGAATTTTTACTGCGAGCTCGCGAGCAATGAAATCATTCATTCCCACCCGGAGGCGGCCCGTCCGTACCTGGCCGAGGCGCTCGCGCACCATCGCCTTTCGGTTCGCGCCAATTTGCTGCTCGGCGATCTCGAAACGAGCCTGGGCAATGCCGAGGAAGCGATCGAGGCATGGAAGCGCATCGAGAGCCAGAACCCTGACTATCTCGCGCTCGTTGCCGAAAAACTCCTCGTTGCGTTCACGGAACTGCAGCGGCTCGAGGAGGGGCTCAATCTGCTGCGCGGTTACCTCGCGAAGTATCCTTCGCTCGATCTCCTCAATACGGTATTTCAGGGCACCGTGGAAAAAGAGGGACCCGAAGTCGCGTACCGGCTGGTGCGCGACGAGTTGCGACGCAATCCCACGCTGCTCGGCCTCGACAAGCTCCTTGAAGCGCAGCTGCTCGAGGCGCCGCTCGAGCGTCGGCGCGACCTCGAACTTATCAAGGAATTGGTCCACCAGCATACGCGCGGGCTCGCCATGTACAAGTGCGACAATTGTGGTTTCCGCGCGCGTCAGTTCTACTGGCATTGCCCGGCGTGTGCCGGATGGGAAACGTACGCCCCGCGTCGCACCGAAGAGAAAGGACTGGCCGCGTGAACGCCGCGAAGGGACAGCGTGCAATGGATCCGCGCGTCATCGTCGCGCTCGATTTTGCCGACGTAAACCGAGCGCTCGCGCTGGTCGAGCGGCTCGACCCGGCGAGCTGTCGCCTGAAGGTCGGCAAGGAGCTTTTTACTGCGGCCGGACCGGCGCTGGTGAAGCGCCTGGTCGACCGGCGGTTTGGCGTTTTTCTGGACCTCAAATATCACGACATCCCCAATACCGTGGCGAGCGCGTGTCGCGCCGCAGCGGCGCTTGGAGTGTGGATGATCAACGTGCATGCCTCCGGAGGGCGCGGCATGCTGCAGGCCGCGCGCGACGCACTTGCGCATGATACACAGCCGCCGCTGCTCATCGCCGTGACGGTGCTCACCAGTCTGAATGCCGGCGATCTGACGGAAATAGGTATTGCCGGCTCACCGATGGAGGCCGCGTCGCGCTTGGCACGGCTCGCGCAATCCTGCGGGCTGGACGGTGTGGTGTGTTCGGCACACGAAGCGCTGAGCTTCCGTCGCGAATTGGGTGCCGGCTTCTGCCTCGTGACCCCGGGCATTCGGCTGGCCGGGGCCGGCCACGACGATCAGCAGCGCGTCATGACGCCGCGCGCCGCGATCGAAAGCGGAGCTGATTATCTGGTGATCGGGCGTCCGATCACGCTTGCGCGGGATCCGCTCGCTGTACTCCAGGATGTCAACGGACAGATCGGTGCGCCAATATAAGCCTGAATGAAAACCGGACGGCGAAAGGGTGGAGCGGTTTCACCCCTTAATCATGCACGGGTGCTGGTTGTCGGCGATGTGATGCTCGACCGCTACTGGTTCGGCGATGTAGGGCGCATCTCACCGGAAGCCCCGGTCCCGGTCGTGAGAATCGATCGCGTCGAGGAACGTCCCGGTGGCGCGGCCAACGTCGCGCGCAATGCCGCAGCGCTCGGCGCGACGGTGAGCCTGCTCTCCGTCATCGGCACGGATGAAGCCGGCACGCGACTGCGCAGGCTGCTGAGCAAGGAGCGCATTGCAGCCCGGCTGCATCGCGACCGCAGTATCGCGACGACAATCAAGCTGCGTGTCATCGGCCGGCAGCAGCAGCTCCTGCGGGTCGATTTCGAAAGGACACCGAGTCACGAAGTGCTCGCGTCCAAGCTCAAGGATTTCGCCGGCATGCTGCGCTCGGCGGACGCCGTGATTCTTTCCGACTACGGTAAGGGTGGACTTGCGCACATATCGAGAATGATCGCCCTGGCGCGTCGCGCGGGAAAGCCGGTACTGGTGGATCCCAAAGGCGAAGACTATTCCCGGTATCGCGGCGCCACGATCATCACGCCCAACCGCACCGAATTCCGGAACGTTGTGGGGGGGTGGACAAGCGAATCCGAACTCACGAGAAAAGCGCAGCAACTGCGGCGTAGATTGCATCTCACTGCCCTGCTCATCACACGCAGCGAAGACGGGATGACGCTTTATCGCACGGGACAGCGCCTGCACGTCGCGGCCCAGGCGCGCGAAGTCTACGACGTGAGCGGTGCGGGCGACACCGTAATCGCTACGCTCGGAGCAATGCTCGGCGGCGGGGCGGCGATCGAAGACGCGGTCCGCGTGGCGAACCGCGCGGCCGGCATCGTCGTCGGCAAGTTCGGCACCGCGGTGGCGTCTCCCGAAGAGCTGTTCGCGGAGGAGAAATAAACCGATGTACTACATCGTGACAGGCGCCGCGGGCTTCATCGGCTCCAATCTGGTAAAGGCGCTGAACGATCGCGGCATGACGAACGTCATCGCCGTCGATGACCTCAAGCACGGAGACAAATTCAGGAATCTCGTGGATTGCGAGATCGCCGACTATCTCGACAAGGAGGATTTTCTTGCGGCGCTCGATGCAGGCAAATTCAAGGGCGGAATGAGCGCGCTGCTGCACCAGGGAGCGTGCTCCGATACGACCGAGACGGACGGCCGTTACATGATGGAGAACAACTACTGCTATTCGCGCACGCTGCTCGATTGCTGCAGCGCGAATAAGGTGCCCTTCCTCTATGCGTCGTCGGCGGCGGTGTACGGCGCCGGGCCCACGTTCCGCGAAAACCGCGAGCACGAGGCGCCGCTCAACGTGTACGGCTACTCCAAGTTCCTATTCGACCAGCTTGTGCGCCGTCGTTGGACGGAACTCACCGCGCAGGTGGTGGGATTGCGCTACTTCAACGTCTATGGCGAGCGCGAGCAGCACAAGGGACGCATGGCTTCCGTCGCGTTTCATTTCTTCAATCAGTATCGAAGCGAAGGCAGCGTTGCGCTCTTCGAAGGAAGCGGCGGATACGCCAACGGCGAGCAGCAGCGTGATTTTGTGTCGGTGGAGGACGCGGTCGCGATCAATCTTTACTTCCTGGAACATCGTGACCGTTCCGGCATCTACAACGCCGGGACGGGGCGGGCGCAGAGCTTCAACGACGTCGCAGCGACCGTGGTCAACGCGTGTCGCAAAGCGCAGAGCGAGACGCCGCTGAGCCTGGATGAGATGCAGCGGCAAGGCATCGTGCGCTACACCCCCTTTCCGAGGGATCTCAAAGACAAGTACCAAAGCTATACGCAGGCCGACATGTCTGCATTGCGCAGCGCCGGCTACACCGCGCCTTTCCTCACGGTGGAGCAGGGCGTGACACGCTATTGCGAGCGCCTGCTCGGGCGGGACCGCACATAGGGAATCGGACAGTCTCATGTTCAAATCGCTGGAGCATTTCGTCGGCAACACACCGCTGGTCAGACTCAAATGGATCGGCGCGGGCGTCGACAACACGATGCTCGCCAAGCTGGAGGGCAATAACCCCGCAGGATCGGTGAAGGACCGGCCGGCGCTTTCGATGATCCGGCACGCTCAGGCCCGCGGCGAAATCAAACCGGGAGATACGCTGATCGAGCCCACCAGCGGCAATACCGGCATCGCGCTCGCGATGTGCGCCGCCATGATGGGGTATCGCATGATACTCGTCATGCCCGAGCACCTTTCTCTGGAACGGCGCCAAACCATGGCCGCTTTTGGCGCGGAATTCGTGCTGACGCCCAAGGAGGGGGGGATGGAAGCGGCGCGCGACATTGCCGAGAAAATGCGCGAAGCGGGCAAGGGTGTGATCCTCGACCAATTCGCCAATCCCGATAACCCGCTCTCGCACTACGAAGGCACGGGACCGGAAATCTGGCGGGACACGGAGGGCCGGATCACGCATTTCGTGAGCAGCATGGGGACGACCGGCACCATCATGGGCGTCTCGCGCTTCCTCAAGGAGCGCAATCCTGAAGTACAGATCATCGGCTGCCAGCCTTCAGAGGGCGCCCAGATACCGGGCATACGGAAATGGCCGCCGGCCTATCTGCCCAAGATCTGCGACTGGAACCGCGTGGACCGTGTGATCGAAGTCAGCCAACGCGATGCCGAAAACATGACGTTGCGTCTCGCGCGGGAAGAAGGGATCTTCGCGGGGATCTCTTCCGGAGGTGCGATGTGGGCGGCGTTGCAGGTGGCGCAGGATACGCGGGATGCCGTCATCGTGACGGTCATCTGCGACCGCGGCGACCGCTATCTCACGACCGGTGTGTTTCCGGCCTGACGTTACGCAGATGAAATTATTGCGCGCATGATTCCCGTTCTGGTATTCGACATCGAGACCGTGCCCGACGTTGCGGGGCTGCGCAAACTGCATGGGCTGGACGAGAGCATATCGGACGCAAGCGTAGCCGATATGGCATTCCAGCTGCGGCGACAGTCTACCGGCAGCGATTTTCTGCCCCTCCATCTGCAGCGCATCATCGTGATCTCCTGTGCGCTGCGCGAACGGGAAAGCTTCCGCATATGGTCGCTGGGCGGGCCGCAGCAGAGCGAAAGCGAGCTGATTCAGCGGTTTTTCGACGGCATCGAAAAATACACGCCGCAGCTCGTTTCGTGGAACGGCTGCGGCTTCGATCTGCCGGTGCTGCATTACCGCGGGCTGATCCACGGCGCCAAGGCGCCGCGCTATTGGGACATGGGCGACGGGGACCATCGCGACAGCCGCGATTTCAAGTGGAACAACTACATCAGCCGCTACCACAGCCGCCACCTCGATCTCATGGATCTTCTTGCGCTCTACCAGCCGCGAGCAAACGCGCCGCTCGATACCATGGCGCAACTGATCGGACTGCCCGGCAAGCTCGGTATGGCCGGGGCAGGTGTGTGGGACGCGTTTCGCGCGGGCAGGTTCGAAGAGATTCGCTGCTATTGCGAGACGGATGTTGCCAACACCTATCTTCTCTTTCTGCGCTTCCAGCTGATGCGCGGCGCGCTCGACGATCAGCAGTACTCGGCGGAATGCGAGCTCGTGCGAAGCGTGCTTGGCAAGTCATGCGAGCCGCACTGGAAGGAATTCCTCGACCGGTGGTCGCGTCCCTGAGCATCTTGCGTTAGACTCGAAGCCTCGCGTTCGCGGCTGATTTTGACTCCGCCGCCGCGAGGAACATCACATGCAAGCAGTAATCGAATCCCTCGACCAGGAAAGCCGCGGCGTGGCGCACCGCGACGGCAAGGCGATTTTCATCGAAGGCGCCTTGCCCGGGGAAATCGTCGAGTTCTCCCCTTACCGCAGAAAGCCCACGTTCGAACTGGCCACTTTGAGCCGGGTCTTGAAGGCGAGCCCGCTCCGCGCTCAACCACGCTGCCGGTTTTTCGGGACGTGCGGGGGTTGCAGCCTGCAGCATCTGGATCCACGTGCGCAGGTGGCCGCCAAGCAGCGCATTCTGGAAGACAGCCTCTGGCATATCGGCAAAGTAGTTCCCGAGCTCGTGCTGCCGCCGATTCATGGCCCGTCATGGGCCTACCGGCATCGCGCTCGGCTTACGGTGCGTCACGTTGTAAAGAAAGGCGGGATGCTCGTCGGCTTTCACGAGAAGCGCAGCAGTTACGTCGCCGACATGACGAGTTGCGCGATCCTTCCAGCACATGTGTCTGCGCTGCTCGTGCCGTTGCGGGAAACGCTCGGACGGCTTTCGATATACCGGCGACTGCCGCAAGTCGAGGTTGCAGTGGGCGAAGCGAGTACAGTGCTCGTGCTGCGTATCCTCGAGTCCCTCTCGCGGGACGACGAGGCGCTGTTGAAGGAATTCGCCGACCGGCATGCCGTGCGGTTCTTCCTGCAGCCGCAGGGGCCCGATTCCGCACGTCCGTTCGCTCCCGACGATGAAGCCGATCTCCATTATGCGATCCCCGAGTTCAGCCTCGAGATGCGTTTTGCACCGACCGATTTCACACAGGTCAACCATGTCGTCAACCGCGTGCTGGTGCGCCGCGCGATGCGCCTGCTGGATCCGCAGCCCGGCGAGCACGTGGCGGACCTGTTCTGCGGCATCGGAAATTTTGCCCTCGCAATCGCCCGCTGTGGCGCCCGGGTGGTGGGGTTCGAAGGCAGCGCGGAACTGGTGCGGCGCGCCGAAGGCAATGCTGCGGCGAACGGCCTCTCCGGCACCGTGCAATTCCGTGTCATGAACCTGTTCGAGCCGGACAGCGCTACGCTGGATACGTTCGGCAACTGCGACCGCATCCTGATCGATCCGCCGCGCGAGGGCGCCATTGAAGTGGTGAAGTCCCTCGCAGAGAAGGCGCCGCACCGCATCGTCTATATTTCCTGCAACCCGGCGACGCTCGCGCGGGACGCCGGTGTTCTAGTGGACGCGCAGGGTTACGCCTTGAGCGCTGCGGGCGTGGTGAACATGTTTCCGCATACCTCGCACGTCGAGTCGATCGCGGTGTTCGACAAAAGCTAATCCGCCGCCAAGACACCAAGGCGCCAAGAAGAAGGGGATAGTTCCTAAGGTGCAGTTGTGCCCGGCGATCTAAAAAACAAACGGCCGGGACAAACCC
Organism: Burkholderiales bacterium; assembly: GCA_035249725.1. GTDB lineage: Bacteria > Pseudomonadota > Gammaproteobacteria > Burkholderiales > SG8-41 > DSOT01. Next base: position 3,382 of record DATFGD010000572.1, on the reverse strand, counting down.
GGCCGCCATTGTCTCTCTGCTTGGCGTTCTTGGCGTCTTGGCGCCGATTCCTAGTCGCGTTCGCCGGTGAGCGCCATCAGAAGATGCAACAGGTTGGCGAAGATATTGAAGAGGCTCATGTAGACGCCTGTCGTCGCCATGATGTAGTTCGTTTCGCCGCCGTTCACGATCCGGGAGAGATCGTGCAGCAGGAACAGCGAGAATACGACGATGACCAATGCCGAGATCGTGAGCGCCAGCGCCGGAATCTGCAGAAACATGTTCGCAACGAGCGCAATCAGCAACACGATCATGCCGACGAACAGGAATTTCCCCATGAAACTGAAGTCGCGGCGCGTTGTGGTTGCGATGCCGCCCATCACGAAGAGAACTACGCCCGTTCCCGCCGCCGCGAATCCGACGAGCTGCGGCCCGTTCTTGAGCGCCAACGCGACGGAAAGCAGCGGGCCAAGCCACCAGCCGAGCAGGAACGTCATGCCTAGCAACAGCACGACGCCCAGGCCGCTGTTACGGTTGGCCGCTATGGCGAACTGCAGACCGATGACTGCGCCAAGTAACACGAAAAAGCTGATGAAGGGATGCTGCATGATGATGCCGCCGGTGCGCATGCCGATGAAGGCCCCGATGACCGTCGGCACCATGGTCAGGGCGAGCAGCAGGTACGTATTGCGCAGAACTTTCTGCTGCTGAAGGGCAAGTTCCTGCGTCCCGACCCGGTAGGTTGACTGGTTCGATTGCAGTTCGGGTTGCATAGAGTCGATGCTCCTCTCCAAGTTGTTGAATTTCCCGCACGAATAAGACTATCTGAACCGGCGGTAAGTTTCAATTTGTTGCGGCAGGCGGATCCCGCAGCCGGGCCCAACCGACTGATAATGCGTGCTATTATCTTCGGGCGACTGCCGCTCCGGATCGTATGCGGTCAGACGAGGCTCGACAACACGCCGCTATCGGCGTGTTGCGGGGTAGGCTAACCTTCAGGTTATGCCGGAGCCAAAACCGGCAGTTGCCTGCGGAGGGTTGGCAGAGCGGTCGAATGCGGCGGTCTTGAAAACCGTTGTAGGGCAACCTACCGGGGGTTCGAATCCCTCACCCTCCGCCACCTCGCATACCCGCTATTTCCGCCGCGTGTTGCGCCGTTGCGCTTCTTTCCTGAGGTTCCGGTAGAGCCGGGGATTGGCCTGCTTGAGGTAGGAAACGACTTCGAAATCCTCCCCGCGCGCCTTGGATAATTCGATGCCTTCGATGTGCACGAGCCGCAGCAACTCGCGTACCGGCTTGGGCATGGTGCGCCCGCTTTCGTAGCGTGAGCCGCCGCTCTGGGTCACGCCGATGCGCGACCAGAATTCCTGCTGGTTCATGTGCAGTTTGCGACGGATGTCCCGGGGATTGGTGATGCGGTCAAATGGTTTCATTCTATGCTCTCGGTGGGTCAAGTCGCGACTATTCGATTGACATGAGATCGCTGAATAGGTTCCGGCTCGATTGAGCGCGGCGCACGGGCGATCAGGCGGCGGGCGGAGCGCACTGCGTTATGTTGCGTGAGCACAACGAAATGTTCCCTGCATTGCGCGCAAAACAGTTCACCTGCTCGCTCGTTTTGGCCGTGAAAAACAACTAAAATATGCCCCTTTTCGTGTATCCAATGGCTCTCATCGTTCAGAAGTACGGCGGCACTTCCGTCGGCAGCCCTGAGCGCATAAAGAACGTCGCCCGGCGCGTTGCACGCTGGAAAGCGCGGGGATACCAGCTTGTGGTGGTGGTTTCCGCAATGGCGGGCGAGACGAATCGCCTGATCGCCCTCGCGCGCGAGGTCCAGAGCCAACCCAACGCGCGCGAACTCGATGTCATGGTATCGACCGGTGAGCAGGTAACCATTGCGCTCATGTCTATGGCATTGATGGAATTCGGGCTCAAGGCCCGCAGCTACACCGGTGCGCAGGTCAAGATCATGACCGACAGCGCCCATACCCGAGCCCGCATCGTCAGCATCGATGAGCAGCGCATTCGCGCCGATCTCAACGAAGATAACGTGGTGGTGGTTGCCGGATTCCAGGGGGTCGACGAAAGCGGGAACATCACGACCCTGGGGCGCGGCGGCTCGGATACGACGGCGGTTGCGCTTGCCGCGTCACTGCGGGCTGAGGAATGCCAAATTTATACCGACGTGGATGGGGTCTATACGACGGATCCCCGGATCGTGCCGGAAGCGCGGCGCCTGAAAACCGTGACTTTCGAGGAAATGCTGGAGATGGCGAGCCTGGGGTCCAAGGTGCTGCAGATCCGGTCGGTCGAATTCGCCGGAAAGTACCGTGTGAAGCTCCGCGTGCTGTCCAGCTTCGAGGAGGAGAGCGAAGGCACGCTGATCACTTTCGAGGAAGACGAGAACATGGAACAGCCGAATATTTCGGGCATCGCGTTCAACCGGGATGAGGCCAAGATCACGATACTGGGCGTACCGGACCGGCCGGGTATCGCTTACCAAATCCTCGGCCCCATAGGCGATGCCGGCATCGACGTCGATATGATCGTGCAGAACGTGGGTCACGATGGGATGACCGACTTTTCGTTCACGGTGCACCGCAACGATTACCAGAAGGCGCTCGGCATTCTTAAACCCGTGGTCACGCACATCAAGGCGCGCGATGTGATCAGCGGCGACAAGATTGCGAAAGTGTCGGTGGTGGGCGTGGGCATGCGCTCGCACGCCGGCATCGCGAGCACGGCGTTTCGGGCCCTTGCGGAAGAGGGCATCAATATCCAGATGATCTCCACGTCGGAAATCAAGATTTCGGTGGTGATCGACGAGAAGTACACTGAACTCGCGGTGCGCGTGCTGCACAAGACGTTCGGACTGGATCAGCCCGCGTGATGCTGTGATATCCTAGGACGATCTTGGATGCAGCGCGCCACTGCACACCAGTAACCGGAGAGATGGCCGAGTGGTCGAAGGCGCTCCCCTGCTAAGGGAGTATAGGCTCAAAAAGCCTATCGAGGGTTCGAATCCCTCTCTCTCCGCCAGGAGATGAACCGGAACGGGCCTTGAGCCCGTTTTGTTTTGCGCAAAGACTCCCGAGGAGGCACGTGGTGAAAGAAACGGAAAAGAAATCGGTCGTTGTGCTGGGCACTACAACGCCCGGCGGTGGATTTCCCGCGTACGGATGGCCGTATGCAGAGGTGTTGAATGAAACCGATTCGACGCTCTCGATCGAGCCGAAGAACACCAAAGGCAGCAACGAAAACGTGCCTTTGCTCGATGAGGGCAAGCTCGATCTCGGCCTTGCGACCGGCGAAGTGACGTACGAAGCGATCTACGGCGTCGGTCGCCCGCGTGCCCAGAATCTCCGCATCATCAATGCCACTTATTCGCAGGCCGGCATGTTCA